>PKZM01000043.1 GCA_003133065.1 Acetobacteraceae bacterium | reverse complement strand
CCCGGAAGGTTCCGGCACCGGCGTGGTCGTCCCCATGTCCACCTGCTGAATGAAAACCGAAGCCCCCGACTGCGCCAGCGAGAGGCTGGTGATCGGCGCGCTGGAGATGAAACCGATGAAGATCGGCGTGCCGAAGACCGTGCCGCCGGGCGACAGCGTTTCCGAATAATTCGTCCCGCCGGCGCTCACGGTCGCCGAGGCGCTTTGCGACGCATCGTACTCGAGCCCCACGGCTTCAACACCGCCCGCCAGCAGAACACCGGTGAAATTGATCGAGACGGCAGCACTGCTCGCGTCGTAATAAGCAGCGGTGCTGTTCCCGAAGATCTGGTCGCCGACAGGCGACGGCGAGGAGTACACGGTACCGAGGGAGGGATGGAACGTGACCGGGCTGCCGAAAAGCTGATCGCTGGTGCCGTTCGTGATCAGCCCGCCGAAACTTTCGATGTCATCGCCCGTCAGCGCCGCCACAAAAGTCGATTCGCTCGTATATGTCACCACGCCGGCATGTGACGGCGCAATGGCCGCAGATCCGGCCAACGCCAGGCCAGCCAGTGCGCACATCATCGTCAGGCGGCCCGCAACACTGCCTCGTTCCTTAAATATGTTTGCCATCACGCCATTCTCCAAATGCAACTTTACGGCACCGCTATTAGCAGAGTTTGGCAACAAGCAAGAGGCCAAAGCGCATTGCCGACAGAAATATTTTCCGGTACACCGTCATATTTTCGGTCTTATTTACGAATACGTGTAAAAATCTACGCCGCACCAAAAATCGTGTGAGAATAAATAAAATGTTTCTATCGTCTACTAAACAACTCGTCTGATATCCTGCGCCTGCGCACGCGCGTGTTCCACGCTGTAACTGGTGAGTTGAATGTCCGGGGGAAGCACTGTCGCCAGAAGCGTGTGCAGTTCCGCCGCATGTGCGTAGCGCGGCATCAGCCGGTGCAGCGTGCTGTCCTTGTGCGTGGCAGGATGCAAGTACAGCTCCGTCAGCCCCTCCGGCAGATGCGCCAGTACAGCGCGTATGCGCTCCACATTCATCTGCCCGGTCCAGCCCAGGCCGAGGATATGATCATTGGTCAGCATGCCGGCCCGGCGCGCCTGGCGGCGCAATACGGCACACCAGCGCCGCAACGCCCGGCTCCCCAAGGTCTGCGCCGGCCCGCCGGGCAGGGCGGGTTCCGCCGGCACGCGGATCGCGCGCAGGCCATACTCCCGCCCGATCTCGATCATCAGCCGCCCGACCGTTGGATGCAGATGCATATGCTTGTGGGCATTGGCGTGGTCCAGCACCAGGCCGGTTGCCGCAAAAGCCGCGAACTGGGCACGGATTTCCGCGGCAAGCTGGCGGCGCACCTGCGGCCGGAAGAAATAATTCACCCCCAGCCGCAACTGGGCGGATGGGAATGTCCCGAAATCATCCACCAGATCGGGGATCTCCGCGCGCGGCAGAATCGCCGCCCCCTCGATCACCACCAGATGCAACCCCACCCGCAAGTCCGGCATGCGCCGGGCACGGGCCACCGCATCCGCCGCGAACGGCCCAGCCACCATCAGGCTGGCGCTGGTCAGGATCCCCTCGGTGGCCGCGCGCGCCACAGCCTCGTTCACGCCAAGCGAGAGACCAAAATCATCCGCTGTGGTAATCAGGCGCCGCACGCTCATGCCGGCCGATCCAAGCCGTTCGCGTTAGCTTTGGGAAAGCGGATCGGGCGCCACAAACTCACGCCACAATAAAATCAGCGCGGCCATGATCGCCGGCCCCAGAAACAACCCCACCAGCCCCCACGCTTCCACCCCGCCCAGAATGCCCAGCAACACCCACAGGAACGGCAGCCGCGTGGCACCGCCGATCAGCACGGGGCGAACGAAATGGTCGGCCGTGAACGTCACCAGCAAGCCGGCGCCCAACACCACGATCGCCCAAACGATGGCGCCCTGCGCCAGCAGGATCAGCCCGGCCAGACAGAACGGAATGGCCGCCGCGAACGGGATCATCGCGGCAACCGCGGTCAAAGCACCGAAAATCGTGGGGTGCGGCACCCCGGCGACGGCATAAACGATCCCCAGGATCACACCCTCCCCCAAGCCCACCAGCACCAGCCCATTCACCGTGCCATGCACCGAGGCGATCATCTGCACGCCAATCCGCTCGCCCCCCGGCCCGAAGGCCCGGCTGCCCGCCCGGCGCAACTGATCGGTCACGGTATCGGCCTCCTTGAACAGGAAGAACAGCGTCAGAAGCGTAAACCCGAACAGGGTCAGCCGGCGGGCCGCCTGCTCGCCCAGCGTGCGGCTGAACCCGCCCACACGGCCATGCGTCGCCCGCTCCAGCAATTGCTTCGCCTGCCCCGGATCGGCCAGGTTCTTCTGCCACCACGCATCAATCTGCGCATGGCCCACAGGCAAGCGGCTCACCGCTTCGGGTTCGGCAATCCCATGGGCCTGCGCATCCTGAACCCAGCCGGAAATGGCATGGAACTCATGCGCAAGCTGAAGCCCAACCAGAAAAATGGGCGCGATGAACACCAGCGCAACGCCGGCGGTAAAGACAGCCGGCAAAGCCGCGCTGGCCGTGCGGGTGCGCACCCGCCGGTACAGCGGCCATAAACCAATGGCGAAAATCCCCGCCCACGCGAGCGCGCTGAGGAAATTCCATAGTGTGTAAATTCCGGCGGAAAAGAGAAGGAACGCCAGAACGCCGAGCGCGGATTGCTGAAGGCGGTTGCCGGTGGGGATCGTCACGAGGGCACCTGGAAAAGAAGAAAGGAAGATGTTCTTTTTTGAAAAAAAGAACCAAAAAACTTTTACGCTTTGGGGGGTACAATCCTGGCTTCAATGCGCGATAAAATCGAACGGCGTTCGGCGTCCGTGAGTTCCGGCCAGGCCTGAATTTCTTCCAGGCTGCGCCCGCAGCCAAGGCATAGGCGGCGCGAAGGGCTCAGCATACACAGGCCGGTGCAGGGCGAGGGGACACACATGCGGCCCCTCGCTACGATGAATCCCGGCACGCCGCAAACCCGTATCGCAGAAGCACCCCAAAGCCGCGCGGACGCGCCCGGCCGCGTCACGCCTCGGAGCGGAAACGCACGGTCGAGGCGGCGCATAAATATGAAAGTCTTTTGCTTCTTTTCTTCAGAAAAGAAGACCCTTCTTTCTTGAAAGAAAGAAGCAAAGAACTTTTATCGTTTTGGCACAAGCTGCCGGCACCGCCGGGGCTCATGCTATAAGCGCATGAAGTCATTGCTCTCCAGGGGGTGAGCAATTACACATCGTGACGTTCTTTCTGGGTGAAAGTCTTCGTCTCGTCGTGGCCGATTGCGCTCGAAGCGGATGACGGCCGAGGGAGCAACTGGTGGTCAAAAGGCTCAATGTGGTGGTGGCGGCGGTGCTGGCGAATGTCGCAACCACCGATTTCAGTGCCGCCCAGCAGGCGGCCACCAGCACCACCGCACCTTCCACGCCCCCAACCTCGGCGCCGAAGGACTCCACATCCACCGGCGCCAGCGCCAAGCCCGCCACCGTGGGCGCCGGCGCCACCGAGGAAATCGTCGTCAGCGGCGTGCCGATCAACAAAAGTGTCCTGCCCACCATCATCAATTCCAAGTCCATCTACGGCCTGGATCTCAACGTGATGGATACACCGCGCAACAACACGATCCTGACACATGCGCAGCTCGATGCGCTCAACGTGCAGGATCCGCATGAATTCTCCTACCTCACCTCCAGCGCCTATACCGACGCAGCCTTCGGCGTGCCCGATGTGCCGCGAATCCGCGGCCAATACGCGGACGTATTCTTCAACGGCATGCGCGACAGTTTCACCGCCAACGGCTACGGCGCGCCGCTCAGCTTCAACAGCATCGACACGCTGGATATCGTCAAAGGCCCCGCCAGCGTTCAGGCCGGCCCCGGCCAGGGTGTGGGCGGTGCCGTCGACATCTCCACCAAACTGCCGAATTTCTCCGAATTCAAAGGCAATACCTCGATCGAGTTCGATACTATCAATCACCGCCGCTGGACGCTCGATGTCGGCGGCCCGATCGGCGACGGCAAACTGGCCTATCGGATCAGCTATGCCGGCGAGGAAAGCGGCAGCTACTACAACAGCCAGTATTTCCATGAACAGGCCGTCTATGGCGTGGTGGTTGCCCACCCGAACGATAATGTCACGGTGCAGTTCAACAGCGAGCTATCCATTCAGGATTTCACCGAAAATGACGGCGTCAACCGCGTCAACCAGCAATTGATCAATAACGGCACCTACCTCACGGGCGGCCCCGCCGGGCCGATCGCGCCTGGCCTCACCCCGGTGTTGCTCAGCAAGACAGGCGTGCCGCTCAGCGACAAGATCGATGTGGATGAGGCGCCGGGCGATGGCGCCAAGGCCTATCGCTACAACGCCGAGCTGATCAACACCTACCAGATCACCGATAACCTCTCCTTGGTCAACAACACCTTCTTCGATTACATCAATCGCGAGAACCAGGTTCAGGAATATTTCGCCGACGCGGCCGAGAACAGCTACACCATCGAAAGCAAAACGGATATCGAGGGCAAGTTCAGTACCCCCATGCTCGGCCTGCCGTTGGACAGCAGCTTCAACGCCGGCTTCACCTATCGCTTCGCCCATGTCCTGGATTACCAGGATTACGCGACGGAGCCTGTGCTGATATACGATCTGACCGGCAACCCCAACACCTTCGCCTACCCGGCCAACCTGCAATACCTGGGCGATGCCGTTCCCTACAAAACCAGCCTGGGGCGGATCCAGTACGCCGTTCCCGGCCGCGATTACAACCAGTTGAACGCCACCATCGATTCCAACCTGAACGACCTGGCGGTGTTCTTTGAACACCGAATCCAGATCGTGCCGCAGCTCAGCCTCCTCTACGGCCTGCGCGGCGATATCGTGCAGCTCAATGATTCCGATCCCCTCGGCGGCGCTTACTATGTCGAAAACGGTTTTCCGCAATCGCAATCGACCGGCTGGTATGGCTTAGGCAATGCCAATGCCAGTCTGGTCTATGCCTACGCCCCCTGGGGCACGGTCTACGGCACCACCAACTATGCCCAATATGTCGATCCCAACAGCAACGATGGCGGCGTCGGCCTCTACGGCACCACCCCCGGCGCGGTGCTGCAACAGATCACCCGGCTTTACGAGGCAGGCGCGAAATTCAACCTGCTCCAGAAAACCCTCTTCATCTCATCGGCCTTATTCGATCAGCAAAGATCCGTCCCCACGGGCCCCACCGGCAACATCCCCTCCTTTGCCCATATCCACGGGTTCGAGGCCGAAGCCAACTATCAGCCCAACAAGCATTTCTACGCCACCGCCAGCTATTCCAACATCTCCACCGTGCTGGATACCCCATCCTCCTTCTACGACTACCCGGCACAGCCCGGTCTCAATATCACCGGCGCCGGCAATTACGCCGTCTTCACCCCCAACCAGAAATTCGAGGATCCCGGACTGCCAACCGAGACCTTCAACTTCCTGCTCAACTATCGCGTCGATTCAGGCTGGGGCTTTCAAACCAGCTTCCAGTTGACCAGCCCGATCCAGGTCACACAGTCCGGGCGGCTGGATCTGGCCGAATCCGAATACGTGCCCGCCAGCATCGTCGCCAATGGCGGCACCTACAAATCGCCGGTGATCCCATGGCAATATACGCTGAACGCCGCCATATATTACGATTTCGGTCGCTACCAGATCAAGCTCTCCGGCTACAACATCACGGACCAGCACAACCTGATCAACGACTACGCCTATTACGGCAACGACTTCATCACGCGGGTGACGCCGGCGAGTGTGGACCTTACCCTGAAGGCAAGGTTTTAAGAATGTTCTTTTTTGAAAAAAAGAACTCTTCCTTAAAACCTCTCCTCAAAAGCCCTGAACGCCGCATCCAGCCTCCCTTCCAGCCGCGCCTTCTCCCCCGCCGGCAAAAAACTATACCGTAACGACGCAAGCGATAGCGATTTCAACTCGCCATAGCTCAAATGCCAGGTTTCCGCCGCCCGCACATATTCATCCGTCAGGGTTGTGCGTTCCACCCCCTCATCATCGGTGCAGATCACCACAGGCACCCCGGCGCGCCGATAACTGCCGAACGGGTGCGCTGCCCCCTGCACACCCAGGATCTGCGCATTGCTGGTCAGGTTGATCTCCACCGCCACGTGGCCGTGCGCCATCTCGGCCAGCAGCCCCGCCGAATCCTGCTCCCCCATCACATCCGTGCCGTGCCCAATACGGCTGGCACCCGCAATCTCCACCGCCTGCCGGATATGAAACCGCAGCGCATCCGCCGCCACCAGCCCCGGCGCCAGTTCCCCCGCATGCAGGCTGAGCTTGATCGCCGGATACGCGTGATGGAAAAACCCCAGCGCCCGCATATGCAACGTATAATCCCGCACCGCCACCTTATCGTCTTCCGGCGCCACGATATTCACCCCCACATAGCGCGGATCCGCCGCCGCCAGCGCAAAATCGAACGCCATCTGCGCGAACACGGCCGCCGGCGGGAATGTCCGCAGCGAATAGGCCTGGAACCGGATCACCACGCCGCACCCCGGCTGCGCGCGCGGCGTTCCGCAGCCCAGCAGCGCATCCTTGCGCGCCTCCGCCGCGTCCGTCTCCGCCCGTGCCCGCGCGACCAAACCGCGCAGCCCGCCGCCAAGTGCTGCAAGATCGGCCGCGAAATCATCGCCCTGCCACCGCATCGTTGCGGCAAGGCCGATCGCGCTGCGCACATGCGGCGTCCACATGATTTCCAGATACGCGATGTGTTCCGCCGCCGCGCGGCGCGCTTCCGTCGCCATCAGCGCGCCGGGATCATCCGCGGCCGCTTCATGAAACTTCGCGAATGTCGCAAAGAAATGGTCGTGCCCCGTCTCCCCCCCCGGCACCGCCACGAAGCCGCGCATGGAAAGCGCATCGATCATCGCATCGCGCAAACCCGCATCCCGCGCCAGCGCCTCGCCCGCCGGCGGATCCTGCTTCGTGCAAGGCGGCCGCCGTATCGCATGCTGCCCCACATCAATGCACAGCCCCACCGCCACCGCGTGCGCCACAAAATCCTCGGCGTTGATGGCCCCATCCAGATGGTTGTGCAGATCCGCCCCTTTCGGCATCGCCGCCAGAAACGCCAGCAGCCGAACCGGATCGTCACGCAGCCGCGCGAACGCCCGCGCGGTGGCCGCGCCATGCGCATCCCCCTGCGCCGCCGCCGGCCACGCCCCCAGGCACAGCACACACACCATCACAGCCAGGCGAAACACGCGGCACATCAAACCCATCGTTTCGGTGTACGACCCAAGCGCCCCCCGATCAATCCCGCCGCCATCCCGCAACCCGGAATGCGTTTGACGCAACCGCACTTCCCCCCCCACCATCGCCCCATCTCCCGGAGGTTCCGCCATGGCCTGGTCCGCCACCCTGGGCGGCGAGGTCTTTTCCTTTCCCACCCTCGCATCCCTGCTCGCCGCCGCCTCTCCAGCCCGCAGCGGCGACGCCCTGGCCGGCCTCGCCGCCACCAGCGCCACCCAGCGAATCGCCGCCCGCCTCGCGCTGGCCGACGCTCCTGTGCGCGATTTCCTCACCCACAGCGTCATCCCCTACGAAACCGATGACGTCACCCGCCTGATCATCGATACGCACGATCCCGCCGCCATGGCCCCCTTCGCCCACCTCACCCTCGGCGAATTCCGCGAATTCCTCCTCGCCCACGAAACAACCGCCGCCACGCTGCACGCCGCCGCCCCCGGCATCACCCCCGAAATGGCCGCCGCCGTCAGCAAGCTGATGCGCAATCAGGAACTCGCAACCGTCGCCGCCAAATGCCGCACCGTCACCGCCTTCCGCACCACGCTGGGCCTGCCCGGCCGCATCGGCAGCCGCCTGCAGCCCAACCACCCNNAATCTGTCCGCCTGCATCACCCTTCTGGAGATGCTCGATGCTCTCCGCCAGCGTTACGACATCCCCACCCAAACCTGCGTCCTCGCCCATGTCACCACCACGCTGCAAGCCATCGCCGCCGGCGCGCCGGTGGATCTGGTGTTCCAATCCATCGCCGGCACTCAAGCCGCCAACGCCAGCTTCGGCGTCACCCTGCCTCTCCTGGCGGAAGCGCGCGATGCCGCCCTCTCCCTGCACCGCGGCACAATCGGCCAAAACGTGATGTATTTCGAAACCGGCCAGGGCAGCGCGCTCTCCGCCCGCGCCCATCACGGCGTCGATCAGCAAACCCTGGAAGCCCGCGCCTACGCCGTCGCCCGCGCCTACCACCCTCTGCTCGTCAACACCGTCGTCGGCTTCATCGGCCCCGAATANNATCATCCGCGCCGGCCTGGAGGATGTGTTCTGCGGCAAGCTCCTCGGCCTGCCCATGGGGTGTGACGTGTGCTACACCAACCACGCCGAGGCCGACCAGGACGACATGGATTCGCTGATGATCCTGCTCGGCACCGCCGGCGTCTGCTTCGTCATCGGCGTCCCCGGCGCGGACGACAT
>PKZM01000140.1:59763-60485 GCA_003133065.1 Acetobacteraceae bacterium | reverse complement strand
AAAACCGCGCCGAGATAGTTGCGAATGGCGGGGCGTTCCACCGAAAGCGCCTGGCCGTGCTGCGCGTAGGCGTTGGTATCCTTGTAAAGATCGATGTTGGTGTAAGCCTGGAAATCGATCGGATCGGGGCAGGCAGCGAAGGTGCCGTTGTAGAGTTTTGGATAAAACACCTGGGTCGCCAACGCCTCCCACCCGCCGGTGGAACCGCCATAGGTGAAGCGCGCCCAGCCCTGGCCAAGGCCGCGGAAGGTTTTTTCGATGGTTGGGATGAGTTCATAGTTTAGCGCGTCGCCGTAGGGGCCGAGATTGGCGGAGTTCACGGCGTAACTGTCGTCGTAATAGGGGTTGGCGTGTTCGAGTTCGACGACAAGGAATCGGGGAAACTGGGGCGAGGTCCAGGTCTTGTAGAAACCGTAGGCGGCTTGTTGCTGGATGCGGTTATAGCCGGCGAGATGGAAGCGCTCCGAGTAGTCGGGTTTCAAACCCGGATCGGGCGGGGTCGTGCGAAAACCGGAGATATCGTCCGGGAAGTGGCCGTGGAAGACCATCAGCGGATAATGCGCGTTGGGGTGGGTGGCGAAACCGGCCGGCAGCAGCACATGCGCGCCGATATACATCGGGCGGCCCCAGAATTTGGTGAGCAGCGCACTCTGTATCATGATGTGCTTGATGAACGGCGTGTCCGCCTTCGGCGTGATGGGGAGAATTTCACGATCCAGCAC
>PKZM01000140.1:0-59697 GCA_003133065.1 Acetobacteraceae bacterium | reverse complement strand
ATGAATGGCGTTTTCAGCGGCGCATCGGGATCCACCTCCAGCCGCGGCTCGCCGCCGGCTTGGGGCGCCAGCAGCAGGATCACCCGCCCATCCATCGGCACCTTCGCAGTGACAGTAAAACTCACCGGCGCCGCCGCCCCGCCGAGCAGCAGCGCCATCCCCAAAAGTACCCGCATAAAACACCCCCCAACAGGTAAAAGTTCTTTGCTTCTTTCTTTCAAGAAAGAAGCCCGCCGCGGNNCCGCGGAGCGGCAAAAAGAAAGAGTCTTCTTTTTTGAAAAAAAGAAGCAAAAAACTTTTGCTCATTTGGATCCGACTAGGCCGGCAGCGAATTCGTCGGCATCAAATGGTCGCAAATCACCTGCTTGTTCGCCTACGCCTACGGCATGAATCGGCAGGCCAAACGCCTCGGCCAAAGCAACTACAATCCCACCCCGCGCACTGCCGTCCAGCTTCGTCACCACAAGGCCGGAAACCGCAACCATCTCGCGAAACACGCGCACCTGCTGCACCGCGTTCTGCCCCGTGGTCGCATCCAGCGTCAGCACCACCGAATGCGGCGCGCTCGCATCCTGCTTGCGCAGCACACGGATCACCTTCTGCAACTCCTCCATCAGGGCAGATTTGTTGTGCAGCCGCCCCGCCGTATCGATCAGAAGAACATCCGCCCCTTCGGCCTGCGCCCGCGTCAGCGCATCGAACGCCAATCCCGCCGGATCGCTATTCGGCGCCCCCGCAATCACCGGCGCCCCTGTCCGCTGCCCCCAAATCTGCAACTGCTCCACGGCCGCGGCACGAAACGTGTCGCCGGCCACCAGCATCACCTTCTTGCCCTCGGCCACATACTGCAACGCCAGCTTGCCAATCGTCGTCGTCTTGCCCGTGCCGTTCACCCCCACCATCAGAACCACATGCGGCCGCCGCGCCGGATCGATCACCAGCGGCCGGGCCACAGGGCGCAAGATGGCGGCGATTTCGTCGGCCAGCGCGGCACGCACCTCATCCTCCGTCACCTCCCGCCCGAAGCGGCTGGTACGGAAGGCGCGGATGATGCGGCGGGCGACCGCGGCGCCGAGATCGGCGGCGATCAGCCGATCCTCCAGCTCCTCAAGTGCCGCATCATCGAGGCGGCGTCGGGTGAAGGTGGCACCAAGCCCCTCGGTGAGTTTCGCCGTGCTGCGGGAAAGCCCTTCCTTGAGCCGGTTGAAGAAACCCAGCGCCATCAGGCGGCCTCCGCCAGCAGCCCGCGCGCATCCGTGCCAGTGATTCGGGCTGAAACGAGCGTCGCGGGCGGCATCGGCCGCGCGAAACGCACCGGGGCGAAATGCTCGCTATGGCCGGTCTCCGCCGTCTCCGTGAGCACCTGGGTGCGCGTGCCGAGCTGACCCTGGTGAAAATCGCGCGCGGCTTGCGCCCCGGCTTGCCGCAATTGCGCGGCGCGGGCGCGGCGCTCCGGATGCGGCACCGACGGCATGCGGGCGGCCGGCGTGCCGGGCCGTTCACTATAGGGGAACACGTGCAGATAGGGCAGCGCGTGGTCGCGGACAAAATCCAAGGTTTCGGCGAACAACGCATCGGTCTCCGTCGGAAACCCCGCGATCACATCCGCGCCGATGGCGATGCCCGGACGCAGCCGCCGGGCGCGGGCAATCACCGCCGACGCCCCCGCCACGCCATGCCGGCGCTTCATGCGCTTGAGGATCAGATCGCTGCCCGCCTGCAACGAAAGATGCAGGTATGGCAGTAGCCTGGCTTCGCCTGCGATCAGCGTCCAAAGATCCTCGTCCAGCGCCGCGGGATCGAGCGAGGAGAGTCGCAGGCGCGGTAGCTCCGGCACCAGCGCCAGCAGCCGGCGCACCATCTGGCCGAGGCTCGGGCGGCCCGGCAGGTCACTGCCATAGCTGGTGATGTCCACGCCGGTCAGCACCACCTCGTTGAAGCCGGCGCCCACCAGCGCCCGCACCTGGTCCACCACCGCGCCAATGGGCACGGAGCGGTTGCTTCCGCGCCCATAGGGGATCACGCAAAAGGTGCAGCGATGATCGCAGCCTTGCTGAACCTGTACAAAGGCGCGCGCCCGGCCGGCAAACTCGGTCACCAGATGCGCGGCCACCTCGCGTGCCTGCATGATGTCGCTCACCGCACCTGGCGCGCCCTCCATCCAGCTTTCGGCGCGCAGCTTTTCCTGGTTGCCGAGAACACGCGTCACACCCGGCAGCGCCGCCCAGCGATCGGGGGCAATCTGGGCCGCGCATCCCGTGACCACGATGCGCGCCCCCGGCCGCTCCCGGTGCGTGCGGGCGATGGCCTGGCGGGCCTGGCGCTCGGCTTCGGCGGTCACGGCGCAGGTATTCACCACCACGGTATCATCCAGGTGGCCCACATGCCCCCGGATCACCTCGCTCTCATAGGTGTTCAGCCGGCAGCCGAAGGTGAGGATGTCGGCGGTCATGCCGGATAAAGCTCCAGATCCACCATGCCCTGGAACGCCGTCATGGTGGGGCCGGTCATCAGCACATGGCCGTCCGCCGCCCACTCCACCACCAGGTCGCCACCATCCATGGCGATGGTCGCGCGCCGCCCGGTCAGGCCGCGGCGATGCGCATTCACCAGGGCGGCGCAAGCGCCCGATCCGCAAGCCAGCGTCAGCCCCGCGCCACGCTCCCACACCCGTAAACGCAGGCGATCCGGCGACTCCACATATGCAAAGCCGATATTGGCGCCCGCCGCGAAAATTGGGTCATGCTCGAAGATGGGCCCATGTGTGCGCGCCTCAAGCGCGCCCGGATCGGCCAGGAAGAACGTGGCGTGGGGGTTACCCATGTTGGCCGCAGCGGGATCGCCCGGCAGGGGCAGATGCAACGTATCCACCGCCGCGGACAGCGGAATATCCTGCCAGCCAAGCCCCGGCCTGCCCATATTCACGCGCACCTGGCCATCGGGGAGGCGCTCGGCCGGCAGCAGCCCCGCCAGCGTTTCGATGCTGATTTCCGTGCGGCCTGTCTCACGGCCCAGAAGTTCGGCCACGCAGCGCGTGGCATTGCCGCAGGCGCCGGATTGCGAACCATCCGGGTTGAAGATGCGCATCTGCACATCCGCGCGGAGGGAGGCCTGCAGCACGATCAACTGGTCCCAACCGACACCGCGGCGGCGATCCCCCAGCGCACGGATACGCGGCGGCGCCAGCGGGATCGGCGTGGTACGCGCATCCAGCACCATGAAGTCGTTGCCGGCGCCGTGCATCTTGTAAAACGGGGTGAGCATCGCCTGCCCATAGCGCCGCCGGCGCACCAGGCCAACACGCATTCACCACAACCGCGCACCCCTTAGGTAGATTCCGAAGCTGCCGCGTGGCGCCCGGCGGCCCCTACACAACCAACCAGCTTGCCGCGGCGCCACGCGGAACGGAGATCATGTGGGCAACGCAGCCGCGCCACACCACCAGACCCGGAGCACGGGGGTCGTGCCGAGCCTGGCCGGCGTGCCCGAGACCATGCTGTGGTCGCTATACAACCGGGCCAGCGAGGCGAGCCGGCCCGATGCCATTCTCAGCGACCCTGAAAGCCTGCGTATCCACGCTGCGTTGGATTATGATTTCGCGGCACATTTCGGCGCACCATTGGGGTCCCTTGCCGTGCGGGCCGCGACGATGGACAGCGCGCTGAGGCAGTGGCTGCTGCGCCATCCAGATGGGCTGGTGGTCTCGCTCGGAGAGGGGTTGGAGACGCAGTCCCGCCGCGTGGATAATGGCCGGATGCGCTGGCTTTCGGTGGATCTGGAGGAGGCAATCCGGTTGCGGGAGCAGTTTCTCCCGCCCACCAAACGGTTCCGCCATCTGGCGGCGAACGCGCTGGCGCCGCACTGGATGGATGCGGTTGATCCATCCGGGCCGGTATACATCGTTGCCCAGGGGCTGCTGATGTATCTGGCGCCCGAAGCGGTGCGCGGGCTTCTGTGTGCGATCGCGGAGCGGTTCGCTGCGGCCGAATTGCTGTTCGACACGGTGCCCCGCTGGTTCTCCCAGGCGACGCGGCGGGGTGTGTATCAGACGCCGCGCTACCGGCTGCCGCCGATGCCCTGGGGCATCAACCGTGACGAGGTGGAGGCGACGCTGCGCGCCTGGCATCCCCGCATGGCGGATGTGAAGCTGCTGGAGTATCGCATGCCGCGGGGCTTGCCGCTGATGATGGCGAACATCACCAACGCACTGGCGGTGGCCAGGCACCAGGTGCCGAGCCTGGTGCATGTGGTGCTGGGGGAGGCGCTTCCCGGCTCACGAGCAGCACAATCGCGAGGTGCGTAGCCAAAATTCAGATGCCGATGCGCCCCCGCGCCTTCTCGCGCAGGCGCAAACGCTCGTCGATTTTGCCCAGGTCTGGGTGGTCGCCGAAGTTACCCCCCTGCGCCCGGCAGGACTTGAACCCGCAACCAAGCCGTTATGAGCGGCCCGCTCTAACCAGTTGAGCTACAGGCGCATAGGGAGACCGCGAGAAACACCAGGAGCCGCGCCGATGCAAGGCGCCTCGATCACAGGCCTGATGGACAAGCCCCATCGGCTGGATTAACTCGCCGCATCGTTGCCCAGGATCAGCCCGCCATGAGCATTACCGACACCTCCACCGGCAAAGCGCCCCCGAACGACATCAATGTGGTGATCGAAATCCCCCAAGGGTCGAACGTTAAATACGAGGTGGACAAGGACACCGGCGCCCTGGTGGTGGACCGCTTCCTGTTCACGCCGATGGCGTATCCGGCGGCCTATGGCTTCATCCCCGGCACCCTGGCCGATGACGGCGATCCGGCCGATGCGCTGGTGCTGGTGCCGGCCGCCGTGGTGCCAGGTGCTGTGATCCGCGCCCGGCCGATCGGCGTGCTGCACATGACCGACGAAGCCGGCACCGATGAGAAGATCATCTGCGTGCCGCACGATAAGGTGCACCCGCTGTATAAGAACGTGGCCAGCACCGACGACCTGCCGGAAATCACACGCCAGACGATCAGCCATTTTTTCGAAACCTATAAGGACCTCGAACCCGGCAAGTGGGTGAAGGTGACCGGTTTCGGAACGCTGGAGGAAGCGCACGAGATCATCACCAAAGCGATCGCGGCGGCCCACACAGCCTGATTTATATGCGGGCCGCAGTGGCTCGCGCCAGCTTATGCGTGGATTGACCGAACGGTTCAGTCAGGATACGTTGCGATGCAGCAAGCGACGGAGCGGATGTGGATCAGCATACACCTGCGGAGACACTGACCAGGCCGCCGGCACAACGCAAGGCTGGCTGGGCGAAACCGGTGTTGGTCATCCTCGTCCTGGCCGGACTGATCGGGGGCGGATTCGTCTACTGGCTGCATGCGCGCCACTTCGAAACCACCGACGACGCCTTCGTCGACGCCAATATCTCCGAGGTCTCCGCCCAGGTCGCCGGCCGCGTGATCGCGCTGCCGGTGCACGACAACCAGCTTGTCGCGGCCGGCCAGGTGCTGGTGGAGATCGATCCGCGGGATACGCAGGCGAAGCTGGACCAGATACTTGCGCAGCGCGATGAAGCGGCCGCCCAACTGGCGCAAGCACGCGCAACGATGCCGGTGCGCCAGGCCGATCTGGACCAGGCCGCCGCCAATATCCGCGTGGCGCAGGCGGATTTGGAGCAAAGCCAGCGCGACCTGAAGCGCTACACCGCCATCAACCCGCGTGCGATCACGGCCCAGACGATCGACCAGGCGCGGTCCACCACGGCCAGTGCCCAGGCGCGCCTTGATGCAGCCAAACACGCCCAGGCCGGCATGCGCGCGCAATTGGTTGTTGCGCAGACGCAGATAGATGCCGAGGCAGCGGCGCTGCGCATGGCGGAGGCCAATGTGGCGAACGCTCGCCTGCAGCTGTCCTACACGCATGTTGTGGCGCCGACGGCCGGGCGGATCGCACAGCGCACGGTGCAACTGGGCAATTACGTCAGCGCCGGGCAATCGCTGCTGGCGGTGGTGCAGCCCGATTGCTGGGTGACCGCCAATTTCAAGGAAAACCAGTTGGCCGACATGCATGCGGGCGAGCCGGCCAGCGTGCATGTGGATGCTTTTCCGGGCCATGACTTTGCCGCCCATGTGGATAGTATCCAGAGCGGAACCGGCTCGGTGTTCAGCAGCCTGCCCGCCGAGAACGCGACCGGCAACTACATCAAGATTACCCAGCGCGTGCCCGTGAAAATCGTGCTGGACAGCACCAACTGCGACCGCCTCGCCCCCGGCATGTCCGCCGAACCCCGCGTAACCGTCCGCTGAATGCGACACGCCATAAGTAAAAGTCTTTTTGTTTCTTTTTCTTCAGAAAAAGAAAGAATCTTCTTTCTTGAAAGAAAGAAGCAAAGAACTTTTGTCTGTTCGGGTGCGCTTTGAAGGACGAGGATCTGCCGTATTCGGCGGCCGGGACGTATAATCCTTGGCTGATTGCGGTGATTGTTTCCATCGCGACGTTCATGGAGGTGCTGGATTCCACGATCGCCAATGTGTCCCTGCGGCATATCGCGGGCAGCCTGGCGGCCAGCCAGGATCAGAGCACCTATATCCTGACGAGCTATCTGGTGAGCAACGGCATTGTGGTGCCGATCAGCGGCTGGCTGGCCAATGTGATCGGGCGCAAGCGGTTTTACATGCTGTGCGTATGCGTGTTCACGGTCAGCTCGGTGCTCTGCGCCACAGCTACCAGCCTGCCGGAGATGCTGCTGTGGCGGGTGGTTCAGGGCCTGGGCGGCGGCGGGCTGGCGCCAGTGGAGCAATCGATCTTTACCGATACGTTTCCGGTGCGGCAACGCTCCATGGCATATGCACTTTATGGCTTCACAGTGGTGCTGGCGCCGGCGATCGGCCCCGTGCTGGGGGGGTGGTTGACGGACAGTTTTTCCTGGCGCTGGGTGTTTCTGATCAACCTGCCGATCGGCCTGCTCTCGCTGGTTCTGGTGGGCATTTTCGTGGTCGACTCGCCGGCGTTGAAGGACAAGCGCCGCAAGCTGCTGGCTGAGGGATTGCGGGTCGATTACATCGGTTTTGCGCTGGTGGCATTGGGCTTCGGCACGCTGCAGCTTGTGCTGGACCGGTTCGAGCGCGAGGGCGGGTGGGGTACGCCGTTCGTGAACATCTACGGGTCGCTGGCGGTGGTGTCGCTGGTCACGCTTATGGTGTGGGAGTGGTACAATCCGCAGCCGGTGATGAATATCCGGTTGCTGCGCATCGTGCCTTTCGCCATCGGCAATGTTCTGATGTTTTCGCTCGGCTTCATGATGCTGTCCTCCACCCAGTTGCTGCCGCAAATGGCGCAGGAGCTGATGGGCTATGATGCCACCACCGCCGGCCTTACCCTGGGCGTGGCCGGAATATTCACTCTCTTGTCGATGCCGCTGGCTGGAATGATCACCGGGCGGCTGGTGCAGCCGCGATATCTGACCGCGATCGCCTTCGCCGGCATCGCCGGGGCCATGTGGTATGCGACCGGCCTGCGGCAGCACGTGGGATTTTGGGATCTGTCCGCCGCGCGCATGTTGCAGGCCGTCTGGCTGCCGTTCGTGTTCATCCCGATCAACGCCGTGAGCATGAACGGCGTGCCGCGCGATCGCAGCAACGAGGCCTCGGCCCTGGTGAACCTGACGCGCAATCTGGGTGGCAGCGTGGGGATCAGCTACGCGACCACCCTGCTCGCGTATCGCGAGCAGTTTCATCATGCGCGTCTGGCGGAGCATATCACGCCGTATAACGGCTATGGCGCCGGTGTGGATCTTTCCGCCATCGCCGCGCGCGTGCAGACGCAGGCCGTGACGATGAGTTATCTGGACGTTTTCCACGTTCTTTTTCTGGTGTGTCTGGTTGCTGTTCCGCTATCGCTGTGCATGCCGCTGCTGCCGAAGGGCGCGGCCGCCGGGGGGGCGCATTAANNGCAAAGAACTTTTACCTATTGCACCCTGGATAAATCTGACCATTCCGCCTCACTGATCACCCGCACACCCAGCTCGGCGGCGCGCTTGGCCTTGGAGCCGGCCTCAGCACCGACGATCACAAGATCGGTCTTCTTAGACACGCTATCGGTCACCCGTGCACCCATCGCCTCCGCCCGCGCCTTTGCCTCCGGGCGTGTCATTGTCTGCAACGTGCCGGTAAAAACCAGGATCTTGCCAGCCAGCGCGCTATCGGCCGCGGCCACGGTTTGCGCATCTTCGATCGTCAGCAGGCTCGCGAGTTCGTCAATCACGGCGCGGTTGCGCGGCTCGATGAAGAAATCAACGAGTTCTTCGGCAATGGTCTCGCCGATGCCGATGATGCTCCCGAGCGCGGAGCGCGCTTCGGAGCCGACCGTCGTTGCTTCCAGCATCTGCGCGCGCCAGTTTTCGAAATTGCCGTAGTGGCGCGCGAGCAGCTTGCCGTTGGTTTCGCCGATGCGGCGGATGCCGAGCGCGAAGATGAAGCGGGCGAGCGGAACCGTCCTGCGCTGCTCGATGGCGCGGATCAAGTTGCGCGCGGAAAGCTCGCCCCAGCCTTCGCGTTTGGCAATCTCGGCCTCGTGGGTCTTAAGGCGGAAGATGTCGGCAGGGCCGGCGATCAGGCCATCGGCGTGGAATTCCACCACCGTCTTTTCGCCCATGCCCTCAATATCGAAGGCACGGCGGGCGCAGAAATGGATCAGCCGCTCCACCGTTTGCGCGGGGCAGATCAGGCCACCTGTGCAGCGGCGCACCACCTCGCCGGGCGGGCGCACGGCCAGGCTGCCGCAGGCCGGGCAATGCGTGAGCGGCGCGTAAGGCGCGGTGCCCTCCGGCCGCTGTTCGAGAACCACGGAAACGATCTGCGGGATCACGTCCCCGGCGCGTTGCAACACCACCGTGTCGCCAATGCGCACATCGCGGCGGGCGATTTCGTCCTCATTGTGCAACGTGGCGCGAGTGACGAGCACGCCGCCGACATTGACCGGTTCCAGCACGGCCACGGGGGTGAGCGCGCCGGTGCGGCCGACCTGAATTTTGATGTCGCGTAAAATGGTGGTCGCCTGCTCGGCGGGGAATTTCCAGGCGGTCGCCCAGCGCGGTTCGCGGCCGACGAAGCCGAGGCGGCGCTGCAAGCCCAGATCGTCGAGTTTAAAGACCACGCCATCGATGTCGTACGGCAGCGTGGCCCGCACCTGGCCGATGCGGGTATAAAATTCCTCAGCCTGGGTGGGATCAGGCAAGCGTTCGGAGAGGGGATTGACCGTAAAACCCCAGGCGGTAAGGCGCTGTAGGTAGTCCCAGTGCGTGGCGGAAACGGGTTCGGAGGCTTCGCCCATCGCGTAGGCGAAGAGGGAGAGCGGGCGGCCGGCGGTGATGGTCGCGTCCAACTGGCGAAGGCTGCCGGCGGCGGCGTTGCGGGGGTTGGCGAAAAGGCGCTGCCCGGCTTCTGCCTGGGCGGCGTTGAGCGCCAGGAAATCGGCCTTGGTCATGAACACTTCACCACGGATTTCGATCAGCGCCGGCGCTTCGCCCCGCAAAGTTTTGGGCAGCGAGGCCAGGGTGCGCAGGTTTTCGGTGACATCCTCTCCCTCGGCGCCATCGCCGCGCGTAGCGCCGCGGAGGAACATTCCGTTTTCGTAGGTGAGCGAGATGGAGAGGCCATCGATCTTGGGTTCGCCGACCATGGCGAGCGGAGCATCGGCGGCCAGGCCCAGAAACCGCCGCACGCGGGCGCAGAACTCGGCGAAATCCTCCGGGGAAAATGCGTTGGCCAGCGAGAGCATGGGAACGCGGTGGGGGATTTTGCCGAAAGCGCCAGAGGGGGCGCTGCCAACGCGGACGGAGGGCGAATCCGACCTGGCGAGGTGGGGGAATTGCGCCTCGAGTTCGGCATTGCGGCGACGCAGCGCGTCGTATTCCGCATCGGTGATGAGGGGGGCATCAAGCTCGTGATAGGCGCGATCATGGCGCGCGAGTTCGGCTGCGAGTTGCGCGAGTTCGGCGGCGGCTTCCTGGTCGGTCAAGGTTGGGCCTCGGGGTGGGAGCGCGGATGGGCGTGAAAAGAGAAGTGTTCTTTTTTGAAAAAAAGAACCAAAAAACTTTTACCCATGGAGTACGCTGCCGGCGAGCCTCGTACCAATAGTGAAAAGTCTTTTGCTTCTTTTCTTCAGAAAAGAAGACCTTCCTTCTTCACACGCTACAAGAGGTCAGGCGGCGCCAAGAAGGGAATCAGCGGCGGCCCGGGCCGCTTGCGTCACGGTCTCGCCGGCCAGCATGCGCGCAATCTCCTCGCGGCGTTCGGCCGAGGCAAGAACGTTCACCTCGGTTTCCGTGCGGCTGCCGCGCGTGGATTTGCTCACGCGCAGATGTGCGGTGCCGCGGGCGGCAACCTGCGGCGAATGGGTCACCACCAACACCTGAACGCCGCTGGCCACACGGGCCACACGGTCGCCCACCGCGGCGGCCGTGGCGCCCCCGATGCCGCTATCCACCTCATCGAATACCAGCGTGGGCACCGCAGAGCCGGAGACGAGCACCACTTTGAGCGCGAGCATGAGGCGGGAAAGTTCGCCGCCGGAAGCAACCCGGCCCAGCGGCCCAGGGGGCTGGCCCGGGTTGGTGGCGATCAGGAAGCGCACGCTGTCCGCACCCGCCGGGCCCCAGGAGGCTTCGTCAAGGCGGGTGACCTGCGCGAAGAATTTCGCGCGCTCCAAGCGCAGCGGGGGGAGTTCGGCGCCGACAGCCTTCTCCAATTTCGTGGCCGCTTCCTGGCGGGCGGCGGAAAGCGTGTCGGCGGCTTCGGCGTAGCGGGTGCGGGCAAGCGCGGCAGCGCGGGCAAACCCGTCGATTTCAGCGTCGCCATGGTCGAGGGCGGCCAGGCGGGCGCGGAAGGTGGCCAGCAAGCCGGGAAGTTCGACAACCGTGACGCCGTGTTTGCGGGCGGCGCCGCGCAGGGCAAACAGACGTTCCTCGGCCTGTTCCAGATGGCGGGGATCGGCGTCCGTATCCGCCTGCAAGCGGCTGAGCAGGGTTTCGCCCTCGCCCAGCGCTTCCTCCGCGCGTTCCAACGCGGCCATGGCGGCGTTGGCGGCAGCGTTTTCAGGCGTGGCGGGGTCGGCGCCGGGCGGCAGCAGGCGTTGCAGGGCGCGGGTGGCGGCGCGCAGGGCGGCAGCGGGGCCGGCGCTGCGGCGGTCGCGCGGCGTGAGTTCGGCCAGTGCCGCGGCAATGGCCTCGGCGCGTTTCTCACCCTGCTGGAGGCGGTGGCGCAGGGCTGCCAATTCCTCCTCCTCGCCGTCCCGCGGGGCGAGCTTGGTGAGTTCATCGGTGGCGTGGCGCAGGAAATCCTCTTCGCGCTTGGCGTCGATGATGGCGGCGCGGGCGGCATCCAGCCGTTCCACCGCGGCGCGCCAGGCGCGGTGGCGGGCGGCGATTTCGGCCCGCAGATCGGGCGTGGTGCCGAACGCATCCAGCAGCTTCAGGTGCATGGCAGGGTCGGCCAGGCCCATCTGGTCGTGCTGGCCCTGCACCTCCACCAGCAGGGTGCCGACGCGTTTCAGCGTGGCGGCGCCCACCGGCGCATCGTTCACCCAGGCGCGGGAGCGGCCATCGCGGGAGACGGCACGGCGCAGGACGATATCATCCTCGTCCGGAAGGCCGAGTTCTTCCAGCAGGGCGCGCACCGGGTGGGCGCCGGGGGGCGTGAAACTAGCGGCGACGCTCGCCTGCTCGGCGCCGGCGCGCACCAAGCCGGCATCGGCGCGGGCGCCCAGCGCGAGGCCCAGGCTATCGAGGAGGATGGATTTGCCGGCGCCGGTTTCACCGGTGAGCACGGTGAGGCCTGGGCCGAAGGAGAGGTCAAGACGTTCGATCAGGACGATTTCGCGGATGGACAACGAAGTCAGCATAGAAAGTCTTCTTTTTTGAAAAAAAGAAGCAAAAAACTTTTAACCCTGCTGTCGCGGACTCGCCGGAAGCGTACGCAAACGAACAAAAGTTTTTTGGTTCTTTTTTTCAAAAAAGAACATCTTCCTTTTTCCTAAAAGACCCAACCCCATGCCCGCGTAAAGAACCCCGGCCGATCCGTCGTCGCCGTATGCACCTCGGGCCCCTTCACCGCGCCCACCTCCAGCAGATCGTTCCAGCTATTCTGGTACCAATGGCTACCCGGATAATTATAGGCCAGCACGGAGGCGGTTTTCTTCGCCTCATTGATCAGGCCAAGCTTGAGGTAGATTTCCGTCAGCCGGGAGAGAGCTTCCGCCGTGTGGTTGGTGGTCTGGAAATCGTCCACCACGCGCTGGTAGCGGCCGATGGCGGCGGCGTAGAAATGCTGTTTTTCGTAATAGCGGCCGATCGCCATTTCCTTGCCGGCGAGATGGTCGCGGCAGAGGTCGATCTTCAGGCGGGCATCGCGTCCATAGGCGCTGTCGGGGAAGCGGTTGACNNATCTGTTCGTAATAGCACAGCGCGCGCAGGTAGTAAGCGTAGCCCACATCCTTGCTGGCGGGGTGCAGGGCAATGAAGCGATCGAGCTGGGATACCGCCTCGGTGTAGCTGTTACGCCGGTATTCCGTGTAGCCCTCCATCAACTGGGCATTCGTTGCCCAACTGGAATAAGGGTAGTTCTGCTGAATAGCGTCGAAGTGCTTCACCGCGGTGGTGTAATTGTTGCGCTGAAGCGCATCGATGCCATTGCTGTAGAGCAGGTCGGGCGGCTCATCCGCCAGGTTGACCTTGGGGTTGTCGTCCGACTTCGTCCAGGGCAGCAGGCGGTGTATGGTGCCACAGCCGCCAAGGCTGAGGGCGAGAAGGATTGGCAGGGTGCGACGAAGGAAGTCGGTCATGGGGGCGGTTTACACCAAGCCTTGAGAATAAGGCCAGGGGCCTCTGCCCCCTGGCCTTTCTTAAGCGGCCTGCGCCGCCACCGCGGACCACCCCGCCGGCTCCATACTCACCATCCGCCACGCCCCCGCATCCGCAAACAGCGTGCGGAGCAGTCTGTTGTTCAGCGCATGGCCGGTCCGGTGCGCCACGAACCGCCCATGGATCGGCGCGCCTGCCAAAGCCAGGTCGCCCACCGCATCCAGCATCTTGTGGCGCACGAATTCATCCGGGGCGCGCAGGCCTTCCGGGTTCACCACGCGGGCGCCATCAACAACCACGGCATTGTCCAGGCTGCCGCCGCGGGCAAGACCCGCCGCCTGCAGCGCCTCGATCTCGCCCAGCATGGTAAAGGTGCGGGCACCGGCGAGAACGCCGCGAAAACCCTGCTCACTGAGCGAGAGTGAAAGGGCCTGGCGGCCGATGGCCAGGGCCGCGAAGTCGATGGACAGGGCCATGTCCAGCATTGCCCCGCCGGCGCGCAACTCGGCGAAGGCCTCGCCGTGTTCCACGCGCACCGCGCGCAGGATCTCGATCACCTGTCGCGGCGCCTGCTGCACCTGGCGCCCGGCGCAATCGATGAGAAACACGAACGGCGCGGCCGAGCCATCCAGCACCGGCACTTCGGGGCCATCGACGGCGACGATGGCATTGTCGATCCCCGTGCCGGCCAACGCGGCCATCACATGTTCCACGGTGCGCACCGCGGCGTGCGGATAATCGGGGTGGGCGATCTGGGTGCATAGCCTTGTGTCGCTCACCTGGGCGAACCGGGCGGGGATATCGATGCCCAGATCCATGCGGCGAAACACAATGCCGGTATCCACCGGCGCGGGCATCAACGTTAAATTAACCCGGTGGCCGCTATGCAGGCCCACTCCCACGCATGATATTTTCGTTTTCACCGTGTGCTGTCGGGTGGCGCGTACATCGATGTTGAGGTCGGTCATACCGTCCATGATTGTGTCGGGAACCCCTGCAATAATGTCGATGCCCGTGCGATCAGGACTGAAACACCCCTTGGCGGAAACCGCCGGAGGGGCAGCACGGGCGAAGGCGTCAACCAGGCCAGCACGGCACCCAAGCCCAGGCCTACAGGACGCAGACGGTGGACAAAAGTAAACCGGATTAAGACTTACCGCGCCCTAATCCGGTGTTCCAGTCAATCATTATTGCGGCGTGTTACGGCGTAAACGACTGTTTTTATGTTATTTCTTGCGCCGCAACCCCGTGCTCCCATAAATATGCGTTTGGGGGCGGAAACTTACGAGGATTGCCTCCGCAGGAACGCCGGTATGTCCAACCCGGCCGCATCCGGCTCGCCGGACGATTGGTGCACGAGCGGCGCGGGTTCGGCTTGCCCAGGAGCAACGCGGGGTTCGGCACGCCGCATATCCGGATATTCGGGTGCCGCAGGGGCCGGTGCGGCGCCACGGCGCCATGCGCCGGTAACCTTGCCGAACAGGCTGCTGCGATGCTGCTGCGGTTCCGAAACCGGTGCGGCCGACGCGGTGAACAGCGGGTGGGCGGCTGGGCGCTGGCCCGTCTGGGTTGGCTGCTGAACAGCCACCGCTTGCACGGGAAGTTGCAGCGGCTCCTGCTCCACATCCTGGCTGTAGGCAAGCGCGGTGGCCTGGTTGCCGGCGGCGATCCGCCCGCCCGCCTGGGCGGCAACGGCGGCGGCCGTGGCGGCCACCGCATGCACCGGCTTTTCAAAGCGCGGCGCACCAGGCCCTACGGCCACCAGCCGCGGGCCAGTCACGGGCGCCTCGCCCGATTGTTCCATCGGCGTGTCAATCCCGGTGGCGACAACGGAGACCCGGATCCGGCCGGCGAGGCTATCATCGACCGCCGAGCCGAAGATGATGTTGGCATCCTCGGCCACCTCCTCGCGGATGCGGTTCGCGGCCTGATCCACCTCGAACAGCGTCATGTCGTCGCCGCCGGTGATGTTGATCAGCAGGCCGCGCGCGCCCGCCATGCTGGTATCCTCCAGAAGCGGGTTGCTGATGGCGGCCTCGGCCGCGCGGATGGCGCGGTTTTCGCCATCGGCCTCGCCGGTGCCCATCATCGCCTTGCCCATCTCCGCCATAACGGTGCGGATATCGGCGAAATCGAGATTGACCAGGCCGGGTGCCACCATCAGATCGGTCACGCCACGCACGCCCATGTAGAGCACATGGTCGGCCATCTTGAAGGCTTCCTTCCAGCTGGTTTTCTCGTTGGCCAGGCGGAAGAGATTCTGGTTGGGAATCACAATCAGCGTGTCGACGAATTGCTGCAGCTCGGCGATGCCCTGCTCGGCGGATTTGGCGCGGCGCACGCCTTCGAAGGTGAAGGGTTTGGTGACAACACCAACCGTGAGGATGCCGCGTTCGCGCGCCATGCGCGCGATCACCGGCGCAGCCCCCGTGCCGGTGCCGCCGCCCATGCCGGCGGTGATGAACACCATGTGCGCGCCGTCGAGATGGCGGGCGAGTTCGTCGGCCGCTTCCTCGGCGGCCGCACGGCCGATTTCCGGCTTGGCGCCAGCACCGAGCCCTTGCGTGAGATGCGGCCCAAGCTGGATGCGGCGATCGGACCGGCTATGCATCAATTGCTGCGCATCGGTATTGGCGACGACGAAATCCACGCCCTGCAGATTGAGCTGGATCATATTGTCCACCGCATTGGTGCCACCGCCGCCGACGCCGATCACGGTGATGCGCGGGGTGAAATCGGTGTGCAAGGTTTGCGGGATGGTCAGGTTCAGGGTCATCGCGTGCGCCTTTACGGGAGATGGGTTTGAGGCAACTTGGGCTGCGAAACGTGCGTCAGAGTCTTTCTCGCAGAAAATCCACGATTCGGCGCAACAGTCCCGTGGGCCTGCCATGTTCCAAATCGATATCGTGAAGCGAACGGCCTTCGCCGGCAGCCCAGGAGAGCAGGCCCACGGCGGTTGCGAAGGCAGGGCCGGAAGCGGCTTCCGCAAGGCCCCGCATGGCGGCGGGGCGGCCGAGGCGCACCGGGCGGTTGAGCACGCGCGCCGCCAAATCCCGTACGCCGACCAACTGGCTGGCACCGCCGGCGAGCACCACGCGGCCGCCGGCGGCACGGCCCAGACCCGCGCCATCCAGCCGGTCGCGCACCATTTCGAACGTTTCCTCAAGCCGCGGCTTGATAATTCCCACCACCATGCTGCGCGGGATCTTGGCGAACTGGTGGTCTTCCTCGCCGATCAGCTGCACGGCCAGGATTTCGCGTTCGTCATCCGGGCTGGAATGCGCGTTGCCGTAGAGGGTTTTCAGACGCTCCGCATTGTCGATGGGTGTTGCGAGCACCCCGGCAATATCGCGCGTCACGTGCTGGCCGCCCACGGGCACCTGCGCGGTGTGCAGCAACTGGCCTTCGCCGAATACCGCGATGCTGGTGGTGCCCCCGCCCATATCCACGATGGTGGCGCCCAGGTCGCGTTCATCCTCCACAAGGCATGACAGGCCCGAGGCGAAAGGCGCGCAGACGACCTCGCTGATTTCCAGATCGCAGCGCCCGACCGCGGCGCCGAGGTTACGCAGCGCCATCGACAGCGCATCGACCACATGCAGGCGTGCCGAAAGGATGTCGCAATGATGCCCGCGAGGATCGGAGACGCCGACGGTTTCATCCACGGAGAAACTGACGGGCAGGGAATGGATGGTTTCGCGCCCTTCGGTCACGGCGCGCATCCGCCCTTCGGTGATCACGCGGCGCACATCGGCCTCGCTCACCTGGCGGCCGCCGACGGGCCATTGCACATTGAACAGGCGGCTTTCCGGATGACCGCAGGAGAGATTGACCGTGACGCTGCGCAGCCGGTAATCGGCCATCTCCTCGGCCAGGGCCACGGCCGCGCGGATGGCACGCTCGGCCTCATCCAGATCGGTGATGCCGCCGCCACGCACGCCGCGCGAACGGGTGAAGCCGCTACCCAGCGCACGCAGCGTTCCATCGGATTCGGTGCGGCCGATCAGGCAGGCGATCTTGGTGCTGCCGATATCGAGAACGCCGAAGGGGCCGGCCCGCAGATTACGGTTGCGGGGCGGCGGATCGGGCGGCATGCCGGGCGGAAGGGACATCTGCGTGCGACGGGAGAGATCGTTCACGTCGCCCTCCTGTTCGGCGGTTCGCGCGGCGCGGGTGCGGCCGGCGCGATGATCGGCGCCGGATCGGGCGTTTTCGCATCGGGCGCGGCCGGGCTTGCGGACTTGGCACGCACCGCGAGGCGATCGGGCAGGCGCATGTCCACGAACAGCAGCGGGCGGTCCAGCAATTGCTGCTGGGCTTGCAGATCAGCCAGGCGCGCGAGCGCGGCGGGTTCATGCCCTTCCGGCAGCATGACCGTAAGGCCGCTTTTCAACTGCAAATTCCAGCGGCGTTCACCCACCCGCACGATGGCGGCCACACGCGCGCGGATCTCCGGCACCGCGGCGAGTGCCTTCAGCATGTCGCTGGCATGGGCGGGGGCGCCCTGCCCCACCACCAGCGGCAGATCGGTGAAGGCCGTCACATCCTCGTTCGTCACCACCGCGCCGGCGCGGTCGATGAGCTGGAATTTGCCCTGATTCTGCCAGATGGCGAAGGGACGCCGCTCGGTGAGATCGACATAGATCGTGTTGGGCAGCCGCCGCTCCACCGCCACGTGTTCCACCCAGGAGAGCGTTTCGATGCGCGCGCGCGCACCTTCCACGGAAAAACCCAGGATCGGATCGCCCACGGTGACGCCGAGGGCCGCGCGCAGCAGCGGTTCGGGCGTGTTGTCCCGCCCATCGATCACGATGTCCTTCACCCGCAGATCGATGGCGCGGCCGAAGCGCTGCTGCAGCGAGGCGATGGTGCCGCCGCTCTGCGCGGAATGCGCAAGGCTTACGCCGACCAGCACGATGGTGAAGCCGGCGGCGGCGAAGGCGGCCAGGCGCAGATTGCGGCGCTGCCGGCGTACCAGCAGTTTCAGCCGGCTGGGCCGGGCGATCTCCCGTTTCATGCGCGGCATGCGGCATTCTCCACCATCCAGGCGCAGAGAGCGGGAAACGCCATGCCGCGATACGCGGCCTGTTCAGGCAGCAGCGATGTCGGCGTCAGGCCCGGCTGGGTGTTCACCTCCAGCAGCACCAGCCTGCCCGGTTCGCCCTTGGTGTCGTCATAGCGGAAATCGGCACGCGTGGCGCCGCGGCAGCCTAAGCTCCGGTGCGCGGCCACCGCCAATTGCAAGGCGCGCGCGGCGGCTTGCGGATGGATCGTGGCCGGCAGGGTGTGGGCGGAGCCGCCGGCGGCGTATTTGCTTTCGTAATCATAGAAGGCGTGGACGGCGGAGATTTCCGTCACGGTCAGGGCAGTCTCGCCCAGAACGCCCACGGTGAGTTCGCGGCCGGGGATGAATTCCTCCACCAGGGCCTGCGGACCGAACTGCCACCCTTCGGCAATCGCATGGCGGCGGTTGCCACCTTCGCGCAGAATCTCCACGCCGACCGAGGAGCCCTCGTTGAGAGGCTTGATCACATAAGGCAGCTTGAGCGGATCGCTGCCGGCGAATTCGGCCATGGTTACCACGCGGCCCGGCGCGATCGGCAGGCCGGCCGCGGCGAACACCGCGCGGCTGGCGGCCTTGTCCATGGCCAGCGCGGAGGCGCGCGCGCCGGAATGCGTGTAGGGGATGCCGAGCCAATCCAGCACGCCCTGGATCACGCCATCCTCGCCAAAACGCCCGTGCAGGGCGTTGAAAACCACATCCGGCTTAGGGTCGAGTGCCGCCAGAACGGCCGCAAGATCAGCACCCACCTCCACCGGCTGGACGGCGAACCCGGCCTCGCGCAATGCCGCGATCACCTGGGCGCCGCTGGAGAGGCTAACCTCGCGCTCCGCGGAGATGCCGCCATAGAGGACCGCGACGCGCTTCATGCCACCACCTCCGGCTTTCCGGCGGGGATGCCCAGGCGCTTGATTTCCCAGGCAAGCGTGATGCCGCTGGACTCATGCACGCGACGGCGCACCTCCTCGCCCAGACCCTCCAGGTCGGCGGCGGTGGCGGCGCCAAGATTGAGCAGAAAATTGCAGTGTTTTTCGGAGACCTGCGCATCGCCGCGGCGCAAGGCCCGGCAGCCCGCGCCATCGATCAGTTCCCAGGCGCGCGCACCATCCGGATTGCGAAAGGTGGATCCGCCGGTGCGGGCACGCACCGGCTGGGTCGCCTCGCGGCTCGCGCGGATTTCAGCCATGCGCGTGGCAATCAGGGTCGGGTCGCCGGGGCGCGCGGCAAAACGGGCGCGCACGACGACAGATTCGGGCGGCAGGCCCGAATGGCGATAGGAGAAACCGATGTGTCCGGCCGGCAGGCGCTGCACCTCGCCTTGCCGCGTCACGATTTCGGCCCAATCCAGCATGGCCGCCACATCGCTGCCATAGGCGCCGGCGTTCATCGCGACCGCACCGCCGATGGTGCCGGGGATGCCGCTGAGAAATTCCAGGCCAGCCAGACCTGCCGCGAGCGCATGCTCGGCGACGGTGGCATCCAGGCAGGCGCCACCCGCGACGATGCCGTCGGCTTCGACCTCGATGGCACCGAAACCGCGCGCCAGGCGAATGACGACGCCGGCAATCCCGCCATCCCGCACAATGAGGTTGGAGGCAGCACCGATCACGCTGACCGGCACATGCAGCGGCATCTCACGCAGGAAGCGGGACAGATCCGCGGCGTCCGCCGGGCGGAACAGCACTTCGGCGGCACCGCCGACGCGAAACCACGTGGTGGGGCCAAGCACCGCATCCGGCTGCAGGCGCCCGGCGGCGCTGGGAAGCGTGTCGAGCAGATGCGGGGTTTTCCGCGCGGCCATCATGCAGCACCACTCCGCTTGCGCGGCTGCAAGCCCTGCAATTGCGTCAGTTGCGCCGGCAACACCTGCGCCCAGGACGTAATGTTGCCCGCACCCAGACACACCACGAAATCACCTGGCTTTGCGATGGCGTGCACCATCTCGGCCAGATGCGCGGGATCATCCAACGGCACCACGCTGCGGTGGCCGCTGGCACGCAATCCATCCACCAGGGAATCGCGGCTGATGCCGGGCAGCGGCGTTTCGCCGGCGGCATACACATCGGCCACGATCACCGTGCCCGCATCGTTCATGCAGGTGCAGAATTCGGTGAACAGCGAGGCCAGGCGCGAATAGCGATGCGGCTGAACGACGGCCACCACATCGCGCGCGCCGGCCTGGCGCGCGGCTTTCAGAACAGCGGCGATTTCAACAGGGTGGTGGCCGTAATCGTCGATCACCGTAATGCCGCCCACCTCGCCGGTCTTGGTAAAACGGCGCTTGACGCCGCGGAACCCGGCAAAGGCGCTGCGCAGCGTCTGGTCGTCGATCTCCATCTCGAAGCCAACGGCCACCGCGGCCAGCGCGTTCTGCACATTGTGCGCGCCGAGCATGCCCAGGCGAAACGGCCCCATCTTGCGGCCGCGACCGCGGAAACGGTCGGTGACGGCAACATCGAAGGTGGCGCCAAGCTTGTCCGCACGCAGGTTCTCGCAACGTATGTCGGCCTGCGGGGAGAAGCCGTAGGTGACGATCCGGCGGTCGATGCGCGGGATCATCGCCTGCACGGCCGGATGATCGATGCAAAGCACGGCAAAGCCATAGAAGGGGATGTTGCTGACGAACTGGTCGTAGCCGGCCGTCATCGCCTCGGCCGTGACCCAATGGTCCAGATGCTCGGGATCCATGTTGGTGACGACGGCGATGGTGGCGGGCAGGCGCAGAAAACTGCCGTCGCTCTCATCGGCTTCCACCACCATCCAGTCACCGGCACCCAGCCGCGTGTTGCTGCCGTAAGCCTCGATGATGCCGCCATTGATCACGGTGGGATCCAGGCGGGCGGCTTCCAGAACGGCGGCGACAAGGCTGGTGGTGGTGGTCTTGCCATGCGTGCCACCCACCGCAATCGCCCAGCGCAACCGCATCAACTCGGCCAGCATCTCCGCGCGGCGCACCACCGGGATCAGACGCTGGCGGGCAACAACCACTTCGGGATTATCGGCGCGCACGGCGGTGGAAACCACCACCACCTGCGCATTGCCCAGATTGGCGGCATCATGGCCAATGGCAATCTGCACACCCTGCCCCCGCAGGCGGCGCACATTGGCGTTTTCAGAAATATCGCTGCCCTGCACAGCATAGCCGAGCGTATGCAACACCTCGGCAATACCGGACATGCCGATGCCGCCAATGCCGACGAAATGAATTTTACCGATACTGAGCGGAAGCGCTCTCATCACAAAGCCTCCGCGCGCATAAGGTTCTCCACAGCGTCGGCAAGATCCGCCGCCGCTTTGGGCTTGCCGCACTCTGCGGCAGCTTGCGCGGCCAATGCAAGGTCGCCCGGAGAGAGAAGTAAAATCTCCAAGGCGGAACGAAGAGAAGAGGAAGAAAAAGATGTTCTTTTTTGAAAAAAAGAACCAAAAAACTTTTGTTTGTTTGGGTGCGCACCCTGGCCGGCGTGTCGGGTCCAAAGGGCAAAAGTTTTTTGGTTCTTTTTTTCAAAAAAGAACTCTTCATTCATGACCCCCGCCGCCCCGCAAGCGCCCGCATTCGCCGACTGATGATCATCGATCGCGCCCGGCAGCGGCACCAGAATAGCTGGCCGCCCCACCGCCGCGATCTCCGCGCAGGAGGACGCGCCGGCGCGCGAAATCACCAGATGCGCACGCACCATTTGCGCAGCGACATCGCTGAAGAACGGCGCCAGATCGGCGGGAACGGAGATGGCGTCGTAGGCGGCCCGCACCCGCGCGATATCCTCCGCGCGGCATTGCTGAACGATTCGCAGCCGCGTGCGCAACTCTGCCGGCAAAGCGGCGACGGCCGCGGGCACCACATCGCTGAATACGCGCGCGCCGAGCGATCCGCCCAGCACCAGCAGATGGATGTCGCCGGCAACAGGCGGGCCATAGGGGCTGGCCGCCACCGCCTGGATGGCAGGCCTTACCGGATTGCCGGTGACGCAGGTTGGCACGCCGGCGGGAATGCGCGCGGTATCCGCAAACCCCAGCGCCAGCCGGTCCGCATGGCGGGCGAGAAACCGATTGGCGCGGCCCAGCACCGCATTCTGTTCGTGCAGCATGATGGGCGGCCGGCGGCGCAACAGATGCGCGCCGAGAATGGGCGGCACCGAAGGATATCCGCCAAACCCGACAATGGCGCCGGCATCAAGCCCGGCCAGAAGTTGCCGCGCCCGCAAAGTGCCGCGGGCAAGCGCCGCCATGGCGCGAACCGCGCGCGCCACCCCGCGCCCGGCAATGCCCGCACCTGGCAGGACATGGGTCTCGCCGCCCGAAAACACCGCGCTCTTCAAAGCACCGGACCGTGCATCCGTCATCAGCACCACGCGGTGGCCGCGCGCGATCAGCGTGGCGGCCAGCGCTTCGGCGGGAAAGAAATGCCCGCCGGTGCCGCCGGCGGCGATCACGATCGGGCGCACGGCAGGGCCCCTCACGCGGGATCGCCATGCGTGCGGCGACGCGTCAGCGCCAGCAGCATGCCCATGCCGAGCGCCACCGAAATGGCCGAGCTGCCGCCGTAGGAGATGAACGGCAGCGTCATGCCTTTCGTCGGGATCAGATGCAGGGCGGACGCCATATTCACAAAGGCCTGCAGGCCAAATCCCGTCACCAGGCCGCAGGCAGCCAGGATCACGAACTCGTCGGCCTCCTGCACCAGGCGAAGCAGGCCGCGCAGCACCACAAAAGCAAAGATGCCCAGGATCACAAGACACACCAGCAGCCCGAATTCCTCGCCCGCGACCGCGAACACGAAATCCGCATGCGCATCGGGCAACAGGTCCTTCACCCGCCCCTCGCCCGGTCCGCGCCCGAGCAATCCGCCATTGCCGAACGCCTGCAACGCGGTATCCACCTGGTAGTGGTCGCCCTGCTCGGGGTGCAGAAAGCGTTCCACGCGGCTGCGCACATGCGGAAAAAACGTAAAGGCGCTGACGGCCGCCACCATCATCGCCACCACGCCCGCGCCGACAAAGGCCATGTTCATGCCTTCAACGTAGAGCTGGGCAAAGAACACCGCCGTGATCACCGAGAGCATGCCGATATCCGGCTGCGATTTCAGCAGCATCACAATCGCACCGAACACCGCGAATGCGAGGATCTTGCCGGGGAACCCCGGCGTGCGCCGGCTCTCCGTCAGCAGCCATGCAGTCATCACAGCGAAACAGGGCTTTAAAAACTCGCTCGGCTGGATCGACATGCCCGGCAAGGCGATCCATCGCCGCGCGCCCTTGATCTCCACACCATGCACCAGCGTCAGCGCCGTCAATGCCATGGCCAGGATACAGCCGGCCAATGCCAGGCGCCGGATATTGCGCGGGGAGAGCAGGGAGACAGCGACGATGGTGATGCTGGCAAGAGCCAGAAACACCACCTGCTTGGCGATGAACACGTCGCGCGATTGATGGATACGCTCGGCGACCGCGGGGCTTGCGGCCAGCACCAGCACGTAGCCGAAGCCGATCAGCGTGATCAGGCAGAACAGCGTCCAGCGATCCACCGTCCACCACCAGCGGCCCAGAACGGATTGATCGGCGCGCGAGAGGGTCGCCATCAGGCCGCTCCCGCCGCGGCCAGGGCATGCACCAGCTCGCCGAACCGCGTGCCACGTGCCTCGAAGCCGGAGAATTGGTCGAAGCTGGCACAGGCCGGCGAGAGCAGCACGGTGGCGACGTCGTGGCTCCGGGCGGCGTCGCGCGCCTCGGGCACGGCCCGATCGAGGGTTTCAACGACGCGGTGGGCGACGTTGTGCGCCGCAAGTGTGGCGGCAAAGGCGGCGGCATCGCGGCCGATCAGCAGAGCCTCGGCCACGCGCGAAAAATATGGGGCGAGAGGCTCGATGCCACCGGCCTTGGCGATGCCGCCGGCAATCCACACGACCTTGTCGTAACACTGCAAAGCGCGCGCTGTGGCATCGGCGTTCGTGGCCTTGCTGTCATTGATGAAATGAATGCCATCCATCTCGCCCACCATCTCCTGGCGGTGCGGCAGTCCCGGGAACGTCCTGATGCCGTCTTCGATCGGCGCGCGGCCGACGCCCAGCGCCAGGGCCATGGCGGCCGCGGCGGCCGCGTTCTGGGCGTTGTGCACGCCGGGCAAGGCGCGCGCCTGCCGGAGAATCGCTAAGGTGCCGAGGCAATCGCGCAGCGTGAATCGGTCGGACCAGACATCGGCGTGCTGATGGCCGGATATGCGGACGCATCGGGGATACTGCGCGGCCATGGCAGCGGTGAACGCATCATCGATACCGATAACCGCGGTGTCGTTGCCCGTCTGGCGGGCAAAGATCTGGCGCTTGGCGGCGGCGTAGCCGTCCATGTCGCCGTGACGGTCCAGATGATCGGGGCTGAGATTGAGCATACACGCGGCATCGAAGCGCAATGTCGCGAGTCGCTCCAACATGTAGGATGACATTTCGAGAACATAAACGCCATCGTCGGTCAACAGGCTGAGGCTGAGGGCAGCCGGACCGAGATTGGCGCCGGCTTCGTACGGCACGCCGGCACACCGCAGAATATGGGCCAAGAGCGCGGTGGTGGTGGATTTGCCGTTGGTGCCGGTAATGCCGGCAAACCGCGCCCGGCTGCCGGCGGCGCGCACCGCCTGAAACAGCAATTCCGCGTCCGTCAGGATCGGGGTGCCGGCCGCGCGGGCGTTGGCGGCAATGCGATGCGGCACCGGCAGCGTGTGGGCAATGCCTGGCGAGAGCACCAGCGCCGTCAGATCGCGCAGCTCGGCGGACGGATCCTCAATGGCAAAACCCTCGCGCGCGGCAGCCTCGCGCGCAAAGGGCGCATCGTCCCACCCGGTTACCGCCGCCCCCATGGCCGAGAGCGCGCGCAGGCTGGTCAACCCGGCGCGGCCGAGCCCCACCACCGCGTAGCGCCGCCCGGCAAACAGGTTTGGCGGAAAACCGCTCATCTGATCTTCAATGTGGCGAGGCCCGCCAGCGCCAGGATCATTGATACGATCCAGAAACGGATTACGATGGTCGGTTCAGCCCAGCCCTTCTTTTCAAAATGATGGTGTAGCGGCGCCATCAGGAACACACGCCGCCCGGTGCGCTTGAACCAGAATACCTGGATGATCACACTGACGGTTTCAACCACGAACAGTCCGCCCACGATCACCAGAACGATTTCGTGCTTGGTGGCAACGGCAGTAGCCCCCAACGCGCCGCCCAGCGCCAGGCTACCGGTATCGCCCATGAACACGGCCGCCGGCGGGGCGTTGAACCACAAAAAGCCCATGCCGGCGCCGACAATGGCCGCGCAGAACACCGCCAGTTCACCCACGCCGGGCACGTGGTTCAGTTGCAGGTAATCGGCAAAGACGCGGTTGCCGACCAGATAGGCGATCAGCGCGAAGACGCTGGCGGCGATGATCGTCGGCACGGTGGCCAGGCCGTCCAGCCCGTCGGTCAGGTTCACCGCGTTGGAACTGCCCATCATCACCAGCATGCCGAATACCGGGAATAGCAGACCCATATGCAGCAGCACGCCCTTGAACACCGGTACCGCCAGCGATGTACCCAGCGTGCCGCCGGTGAGGCGCGCGATCCACACCGCGGTGATCAGGCCGATGCCCAGTTGCACCACCAGTTTGCCGCGCGCGGAAACCCCCTTCGTGTTCCGGCGCGACAACTTCATGAAGTCGTCGGCAAAACCCACGGCGCCATAACCCAGCGTGCAGAACAACGCCGCCCATACATAGCCGCTGCGCAAATCGGCCCATAGCAGCGTGGACGTGGTCATGGCGGCAAGAATCAGCACGCCACCCATCGTGGGCGTGCCTTTCTTTTCGATCAGGTGCCGCTCCGGCCCATCGGTGCGGATCGGCTGGCCGCCGCGCTGCACGGATTTCAGCCAGCGTATCACCCGCGGCCCGAGCCAGAAACTGATGATCAGCGAGGTGAGGCAGGCAGCCCCCGAACGGAAGGTGAGATAGCGAAACAGGTTGAAGACCGAGAACCGGTCGGCGAAAAGATGCAGCGCATACAGCATCAGCCGGCTCCGCGGCTGGTGTTGCACAGCGCATCCACGATCACGCGCATGCGGCTGCCCAGGCTGCCTTTGACCAGGATCGCATCGCCCGGGCGCAGCGCGCGTGCGACATGCGGGCCGAGCGCCTCGCTGTCAGGCGCATATGCGCCGCGATGATCGGCGGGGGTCGCATCATAAAGAAATTTCATAAAATGTCCGCAACAATACAAAAGATCGGCTGAGCCGCGCAGCGCTTCGGCCAGGCGCTCATGCTCCGCGCGGCTGTAGGCCCCCAGTTCCAGCATGTCGCCCAGCACGGCGATGCGCCGGCGCGCGGGGGTCAGTTTCAGCACGGCGAGTGCCGCGCGCACCGAGGCGCTGGACGCGTTGTAGCTCTCATCGAGCAAGATCGCCTCGCCGCCCAGGATCGCGCGGCGCGTGCCGCGCCCGCCCAGCGGCGCGAAGCCGGCCAGCGCCTGCGCGCCAGCCTGCAGATCGGCGCCGACGGCGGAGGCGGCCGTCAGCGCCGCCACGGCGTTCATCACCATGTGCCGGCCGGGGGCGCCTACGCGAAAAGCCTGTTGCGTGCCGGCAATGTCGGCAGTGACGTCGGTGCCATCGCAATCCTCCAGCACAAGCAGCAGGTTTTCCGCACCAAACGTGAGTACGCGCAGGTTACGGGCGGCGGCGCGCAGGCGCGGCGCCATTGGGCCGTCCGCCGGGATCACCAGCGTGCCGCCCTTCAGAACACCCTGCGCGATGCTGGCTTTTTCGTCGGCGATGGCCTCAAGGCTGCCGAGATGGCCGATATGGGCAGGTTCCACGGCGGTGATCACCGCCACGTCCGGCCCGGCGAGGCGCGAGAGCGGGGCGATTTCTCCAGCGTGGTTCATGCCGATCTCGACGACGCAGAAATCGGCCTCCGGCGGCGTGCGCGCGAGCGTGAGCGGCACGCCCCACTGGTTGTTGTAGCTGGCCACAGCCGCGTGCGTCGGGCCGGTGGCCGAGAGGATGGCCCGCAGCATCTCCTTGGTGGTGGTTTTGCCCACACTGCCGGTGACGGCGATCACCGATCCCGAAAAACGTTCGCGCGCGGCGGCGCCGAGGGCGGTGAGGCCAACCAGCGTGTCGCCCACCACGATCAGGGGCGCATCCTCCGGCATGTCGTGCTGGCGGTGCACCAGCGCGCCGGCGGCGCCCTTCGCCATCGCGGCCGCCACATGCGCATGGCCGTCGCCGCTCTCTGTGGCCAGGGCGACGAACAGATCCCCGGTCTGGAGCGTGCGCGTGTCGATGGAGACGCCGGTCGCATGGAAGGGCCGTGTCATCACCCCTCCCACCGCCGCACTCAGCTCCTGCGCCGTCCAAAGCGCCCTCACGCCGCTCGCCTACCGCGCGCGCCAACCAGCAAAAGGTCTTTGGTTCTTTCTTTCAAGAAAGAACGTCTTTCTTGCTTCGTCACGCCGCACCCGCGAGGCGGCGCAGCGTGCTCGCGTCATCGAACGGCAGCACGGTGCCACCGATGGTCTGCCCCTGCTCGTGGCCTTTGCCGGCAACAACAAGCACGTCGCCCTCGCGCAGGGCAGTGAGGCCGGCCGCGATGGCGGCTTCGCGGTCGCCGATCTCAATTGCCCCGGGACAGGCGGCAAGGATGGCGGCGCGGATGGCGGCGGGGTTCTCGGATCGCGGGTTATCGTCGGTGACGATGGCCAGATCGGCGCGGCTTGCGACTTCGGCGCCCATCAGCGCGCGTTTGCCGGGGTCGCGATCGCCGCCGGCGCCGAAGACGCAGACGAGGCGATGGCCGTTGGCGTGTGGGCGCAGGGCGGCGAGCACGCGCTGCAAGGCATCCGGCGTGTGGGCGTAATCCACGTAGGCGGCGGCGCGGTTCGGCAGGGTGGCGGCCAATTCCATGCGGCCGCGCACGCCGGCGAGGTGCGGCAGAAGATCGATCGCCGCGTCTGTGCCCGTGGCCTCGGCGAGGCAGGCGGCCATGAGGGCGTTATCGGCCTGGAAGCGTCCGGGCAGCGCGATCTCCACGCGGCGGCGTTTGCCGCGCGCCTCGATCAGCAGGTCCTGCCCGTGCGGCAGCATGCGCGTTTCGATCAAGCGGATCGTTGTCCCCTGTTCGCCGACGCTGCGCAGATCCAGCCGCCGCCGCATGGCGATGTCGCGCAGGGCGGCCAGGGTTTGCGCGTCCATATCGGCGTTCACCACGGCGGTGGAACGCGGGGGGAGAAGCACCTGGAACAGCCGCAGCTTGGCGGCGCGGTAAGCATCGAGGCTGCCGTGATAATCGAGGTGGTCGCGCGTGAGATTGCTGAAGCCGGCGGCGGTCAATCGCACGCCATCGAGGCGGCATTGGTGCAGCCCGTGGCTGGAGGCCTCCATCGCCACGTGCTGCACGGCTTCGCGCGCCAGGCCCGCGAGCATGCCGGCGAGGGCGACCGGATCCGGCGTGGTCAGGCCCGCCCCGCCCGCGTGGCCTGGGGCGATCAGCCCGAGTGTGCCCAGGCTGGCGGCGCGCCGGCCTGACAGTGACCAGAGCTGGCGCAAGAAATCGACGGTGCTGGTTTTGCCGTTCGTCCCCGTCACCGCCACGATCCGGTCCGGCTGGCGGCCGGAGATCTCGGCGGCCATGCGGGCGAGCGCCCGGCGCGGCGCGGCATCGGTGATCAGCGGGCGCGGCGGCACACCCGGCGGCCAGGCGGTTCCCGGCAGGGCCAGTACGGCCGCCGCACCGCGGGATACGGCATCGGCGATGAAATGCCTGCCATCGGCGGCAGTACCCGGCAGGGCCACAAACAGGCTGCCCGGCATCACCTGCCGGCTATCGGCCGTGACGGATGTAATGGCCAGAGCGCGATACCAGGGATCGATGCCGATACCCGCCTGTGCCGCCATGTCAGCGAGTGACCGCATTGGCCTCGTCCGGGCTCGGCACGCGCAGGGCGGCCTCATGGCGCAACGCCATCAGATCGCGATGGCTGGGTCGCACGGGCAGAGAGATGGTCGCGGCCGGCGCGATGGTTTGCGTGGCCGGCTGCTCCAGCGGCGATCCTGTGCCGGTGGGCTCGCCGCTGCCGCGCCCCGGTTCCAGGGGGATGTCGAGGCTCGCCTGGATGGTCCGTTCGTCCTGGATTTGGGGGAACAGGCCGAGCATGGGCGCGATGCGGGCAATCACCCGGCCGGCACCCGGCGCGCTGACCGCGCCGGCGGTGGAATAGCCGCCGGTCTCCTTGTTGCCCACCGGCTCGTCCAGCATGAAATACACCGCGTAGCGCGGCGCGTTCATTGGGAACACGCTCATGAAGGCGCTGACATTGGCGTGCTTCTTGTAGCCATGTGCGCCCACTTTTTCCGCGGTGCCGGTCTTGCCGCCGACGAAATACCCCTCGATGTCGGCGGGCTTGCCGTAGCCATCCGTCACCACCAGGCGCATCAGCTTGCGGATGGTGTCGGAGGTGGACTGGTTCATGATCCGCCGGCCTTCCGGCAGCGGATCGTTGGGATCATGCGCCAGGATGGTGGGCTGCAACACGATGCCGCCATTGGCGACCGCCGCGGTACCGCGCACAACATGCAGCGGGCTGACCGCGATGCCATGACCAAAACCCACGGTCATGGTGGTGGCCTCCTTCCAGTTGGCGTGCGAGGGCACGATCGGCCAGCCGGCCTCGGGCAGCTCGATGCCAACCTTCTTGAACATGCCCATGGCGGAGAGCCAAAGCTGCTGTCGCGTCGGGCCGACACCGAGCGCGATATGCGCGGCGCCGAGGTTGGAGGAATACGCCAGTACCTCGGGCAGATACAACATCCTGCCCTTGCCCTTGTAATCGGTGATGGTGAAGCGGCCGATGCGGATGTTGTGGGCGGCGTCGAACGTGTCCCAGATATGGGCGCTGCCGAAATCCAGCGCCATCGCGGCGGTTTGCAGCTTGAAGGTGCTGCCCGGTTCGAACATGCCGGTGACGGCGCGGTTGAAGCGGTCCTCCGGCGGGGCGTCGCCAAAATGATTGGCGTCGTAATCGGGCAGGCTGACCATGGCGATCACCTCGCCGGTGCGCACGTCCATCACGATGCCGCAGGCGCCGATGGCCTGGAATTCCTCCTTGGATTTCTCCAGCTCGTCGCGCATCACGCCCTGCACGCGCACGTCGATGGACAGGCGCAGCGGTTCGGATTCGGTTTGAAGCCGGTGATCGAAGGCGCGTTCGGCACCCGCGACGCCATGATCGTCCACATCCACCCCGCCCAGCACCTGGGCGGCAACACGGCCGAGCGGATAATGGCGCTTCTCGCCGGGCTGGAAATAGACGCCGGGTATGCCCAGGGCGTTGATCTTTTCCTCTTCGTCGGGCGTGATCTGCCGTTCGAGGTAGACGAACTGCTTGGCAGAGGCGAGGCGCGCGGCCGCCTCCTTCTCGTTCAGCCGTGGCAGCACCTGCTTGAGTTTGTGGGCGGCCTCCGCCGTGTCGATCATTTCGCGCGGATTGGCGAACAGCGCGGCGGTGGGCAGCGAGATGGCCAGGATTTCGCCGTTGCGGTCCAGGATGGTGGCGCGTGGCGTATGCACGCCGGCCATCAGCGGCGCGGTATCGGGCGTGTCCGGGCCGGGGTCGGGCGGCACTAACGGCTTCATCTCAGCCTTGCTGGGGGCCATCGGATAAAGGACGGTCGCGGCGGTCAGCTTGGCGGCCACCGCGCCGAACAGCAGGAAGAAGCCGCCGGCGGCAAACACCAGGCGGGATCGGGTGCGGTCCAGCGCCGCGCGGCGCGCCAGATCGGGCGCGGTGATACGCACGGTTTCCATCCGCGGCATGGCGGCCCCGGCCTCCGGCGCGCCGCGCATGCGGGCCGCCTCGGTATGGCGCCGGCGGGCCGGCGGCGGGGCGTCGGGCGAAGGCGGGGGGGGCGAAGGCGGGGGGGGCCGGGCGGTCATTGGCCGGTCATTGCCCGTAGGGAACAGGCGGCGGCAGGGCGGCATGCGTGCCGAGCGCCGAGCTGACCAGCGGGGTCGCGCGCGCATAGGTAGGCAGCGCCGCGATGATGGACGGACGCGCAGGCGCCGTCCGCGTACCGGGCTGCGGCATTGGCCGCGCCATGGCGCTGTAGACGCTGGCGCCCATCGGCTGCGGTGCCGCCAGCGGCAGCGGCGTGCCATGGGCNNTCCGCATGGGCCAGGATCTTGGGCGGCGCCGGGATGGTGGCATCCGGTGCGGCGGACGCGGCCAGCACCGGCTGCTTGCCGGCGGGCGGCGTGGGCACCACCGCGGTTGCGATCGGCGCCGCATCATCCTGATCCGTGGCGCTCATCAGCGCAGGGGTAACGGGTGCGGCCAGATGTGCCGGCAGATCGGAAAGCTGCACGAACTGGGTTGGCGCCATCGTCTTGAGAGCAAGATATTTTTCCGCCATGTCCTGCAACCGCCCGGGCTCGTTCAGCAGCGCCCACTCGGCGCGCAGCATGCCCGTTCGTGCCCGCGCCGCCTCGGTCTGGCGGATCACCTGGCCGATGTCACGGTCCAGCAGCGCGGTGCGGTGCTTCTCCGAATAAAGATAAAGCCCCGATCCGCAGGCCGCCACAAGGCAGAGGCAGGTGAAGGGGCGAATCATCTCTGTGCCTCCGCATCCGGGGTTTTACGCTGAATCGCCCGCAGCCTGGCGCTGCGCGCACGCGGATTGCCCGCGGTTTCGGCAACCGTAGGACGAAGCGCGCGCACGGTCATCAACTGGAAATCCGCCACCCTGGGCGCTGCCAATCCGCGCGGATCGTGCCGGGAGGGGGCGGGCATCCGGCCCGTGGCTTCCACGAAGAAACGCTTGACCAGCCGGTCCTCCAGCGAGTGGAACGACACCACGACCAGTCGGCCGCCAGGGGCAAGCAGATCCACGGCAGCGGCCAAGGCGCGGGTGATTTCGCCCAGCTCGTCGTTCACGCGGATGCGCAGCGCCTGGAAACTGCGGGTGGCGGGATGGATGCCATCGCGGGAGGGCGGCATCGCACCACGGATGATGGCGGCGAGTTGCCCTGTGGTGGTGATCGGCGCCTCGGCCCGGGCGGCGACAATTGCGCGGGCGATGCGCCGGGAGAGCCGCTCCTCGCCGAACTGGTACAGCGTGTCGGCGAGTTCGGCCTCATCCAGCTCCGCCACCAGGTCGGCCGCACTCGTGCCATCACGGCTCATGCGCATATCGAGCGGGCCATCATGACGAAAACTGAACCCGCGCGACGGATCGTCGATCTGGAAAGAGGAGATGCCGAGATCCAGCACCACACCATCGAGAGCGGTCACACCACGGGCGTGGAGCAGGGCAAGCATGTCGCCAAAACTGCCCTCGATCAGATGCAGGCGCCCCGGATAGGCGGCCGCCAGCGCGGCGCCGCGGGCAATCGCATCCGGATCGCGATCGATCGCCCACAAGGTGCAGGCGGCCTGGCCCAGGATGGCGGCGGCGTAGCCACCTCCGCCGAAGGTGGCGTCGAGATAGATGCCGCACGCGCGGGGGGCGAGTGCCGCCAGAACCTCCGGCAGCATCACCGGGATGTGGTTCATGCCGGCACCCGTAGCGGCGCGCCAGCCGGGGACCCCGGCAAGGTCAGTTGCCGGGCACGGGCACGCTCGCGCGCCTCGGCCCGCCGGCGCTCGGCGGCGAGCGGCTCCCAGATCTGAAATGTGCGGCCCAGGCCCATGAAAATGACTGTGTCCGAAAGACTCGCGTGCTGGACTAATCCGTCCGGGAGCACAATGCGACCTTCCTTGTCCGATTCGACAGGGTACGCATCGGCGTAAAGCACGTTGGCAAGATCTTCGTGATCCTCGCCGAACATGTCCAGCCGCTCCAGCGGCGTCGCCAGTTCCTCGAAGATGCGGGCCGGCCAGCCTTCCACGCAGGCGTATTTGTGCGACGGCCGCAGAACCAGCGGCGGCACCCCCTCCACGGCCGACGCACGCAAGGCCGCGCGAAACGGCGCGGGGATGGAGACCCTGCCCTTCGCATCGATCCTGTTCGTGTGCGTGCCCAGAAACTGGCCCATCCGCGGTGATCACAAGCCCCTTCCACACCCAAGCCGCCGCCCGCACCCGCGCTGTGGATGAATGAGCCGGCTTGGGCTGACATGGGATACCATGGGTTAACATGGGCGTCAAAGGGAATACGCGGCTCGCAGGTTTTATGCTCAGGACAATTTGCCGCAAAATCATGAGGTTAGGCTCGAGCGCTAAGGGACGCTCCGCAGGTGTTTGAACCGGTTACGTATTCATGTTATGTTCTTGTGGACAAGTCTGTGGATTGGTGCCCGTGCCCGATGGGGCCCGGCGGGGCTTGCGGGAAAAGGATGCCAGACGGCCTGTAAGCCGGGTTCTGTCCCCGCCCTGCGGCGATGGACGACCATTCCTCTGCGACGCGCATTGCTGCGCGCCTGACGCGACCAACCCGGACAGCGAGGCGGGAATGCCCCTGGACGTGATTGCTCACGGCCGGCCGCCCCTATTCGGTCTTGCTCCCGGTGGGGTTTACCCTGCCGCCCCTGTTGCCAGNNCGCCGGCCGTTAGCCGGCACCGTATTCCCGTGGAGCCCGGACTTTCCTCCCCCGCGCGAACGCGGCAGCGGTCGTCCAGCCGTCTGGCACAGCCAAACTGGGCGGGGCGGCAAACGACGTCAAGAGAAGAAGAAAGATGTTCTTTTTTGAAAAAAAGAACCAAAAACCTTTTGACTGTTTGGGCAAGCCATGCGGAGACAACCGTGGCCGGGTCCTAGCTGTGCCGCAGCAGCAGAATGAGGGCCATCAGCGCAAGAGCGACCCCCTGGAGGAGAACGCGGGCACGCATCAATGCGTTCGACCGGCGCGCATCGCCGCCCCGCACCACACCCAGCATGCCCAACCCCAGCACAACCAGCACGCCGAGCATCACGATTGCCAAAAGGACGAACAGGATCGATGTCATCCACCCGACATAAGGCATGGGAGACGCTTGTGCACCCCGCACCACGCGCGAGACGCGCGGCCACCCTGGTCACCCTATGGCTGTGCCTCACCGCCCTGGTGCCCGCCACCCATGCGCAGACGCTGCTGCCGATCTCGGCGCCCGCCGCAGCCGCCGCGGCCAGCAAGCCGCCGGCCGCACCGACGCTGACTCCGGCCGAAGCCCACCAGATGATCGATCTGCTGAACGATCCGCAAAAACGCGCCGCCTTCACCGCCACGCTGGAAACGCTGGCGAAAGCGGAAACCGTGGTGGCGCCGCCAAAATCCCCAACACCGGCCGACACCGTGAAGCTGGCGCCGGACAGTATCGGCGCTCAATTGCTGAGCGAGGGCGCCCACTGGATGTCGGGGCTGGCGACCCAGGTGGCCAGCTTCGGCCGTGTGCTGGGGGACCTGCCCTCCGTATGGGCCTTTACCCTGCGTACGGCCCAGGATCCGGCACTGCGGGCCCGCGCGGTGGATGCCGCCTGGCGTCTGGCGCTGGTGCTGGGCGTGGCACTGCTGGCCGAGCTGCTCACCCGGCGCCTGCTGCGGCGCCCCATGCGCGCCATCGCGGCCGTCGCACCCAGCACGCCGGACAAAAACCCTGCCCATGATGCCGATCCGCCGGCCAATGCCCGGATACGGGCCGTGGTGGAGGCACAGGAGGCCCTTGTCGGCGAGGATGGCGAACAACCCGCCATCGCGGATCCGCAGAACGTCCCGCAGCCGCGTGACGAGCATGAGGCCGCCCAGGTGGAGCACGTGCTGCGCGGCCGGCGCTTCAGCCGCACCCTACGTACGCTGCAGCGGCTGCCCTATGTGCTGCTCTGCTTCGTGCTGGACCTCTTCCCGCTCGGCATCTTTCTGGGCGTGGGCTATGTGGGCACGCTGTTCGCCACCACGCAGATAAGCGAGGTGCTGCAGGCCGCCCTGCTGGCCTACACCATCTGCAGGGTGGCCACGGCCGTGACGCGCATGCTGGTCTCCCCCGATCTGCCGCAGTTGCGCCTGGTGCATATCAGCGATCAAGGGGCGGCCTACCTGCTGGTGTGGGTGCGCCGGATCGTGGTGGTGGGGGCCTGGGGCTTTGCGGCCGCGTCGATCGGCCGCCTGTTCGGCCTGCCGCAGCCGGCGGTTGATGCGTTTTTGAAAGCCGTTTTCCTGATCGACCACCTGTTCCTGGTCATCATGGTATTGCAGAGCCGGGCCGTGGTGGCGGCGCGCATCCGCTCACATAATCCCGATCCTAAGATCGGCGGGCGCATCCGCAACCGGCTTGCCTCCATCTGGCATCTGGTGGCGATCTTCTACATCCTGGGGATGTGGGTGGTGAAGGCCGCCGAGGTACGCAACGGCTATCTCCGCATCTGGCATATCTTCCTCGTCACCGTGGGTGTGCTGATCGCGGCCCGGCTGGTCAGCATCGTGGTGCTGGGCACGCTGGACCGGGCGCTGCGCATCTCACCGGACGCGAAACAACGCTATCCGGGGCTGGAACAGCGCACCAACCGCTATGTGCCAATGCTGCGCTCGGCGGTATCCGGCCTGCTGGTGGTGATCACCGGGCTGGCCCTGCTAGAGGCCTGGGGGGTCGATACGCTGGCCTGGTTCAAGGCCAATGCGCTGGGCGGAAAGCTGGCCTCCGCGACCGTCACCATCATGATCGCCGCGGCCATTGCGGTCACCCTGTGGGAGGCGACGAATGCCTCGATGGACCGGCATCTGGGGCGGCTGAGCGAGCATGCGCAGGTGGCGAAAGCCGCGCGCCTGCGCACACTGATGCCGATGCTGCGCACTGCCTTGTTCACCGCGCTGCTCGGTGTGTTCGGGCTGACCGTGCTGTCGGAAATCGGGGTAAACATCGCCCCGCTGCTGGCCGGTGCCGGCATCCTGGGTGTCGCCATCGGCTTTGGCTCGCAAAAACTGGTGCAGGATTTCATCACGGGGATATTCCTGCTGCTGGAGAATGCGATGCAGGTGGGCGATTGGGTGACGGTGGCGGGCTTGTCCGGATCGGTCGAGAACCTCTCCATCCGCACCATGCGGCTGCGCGCGGGCGATGGTTCGGTACATATCATTCCGTTCAGTTCCGTCTCGACGGTTACGAACGTGAACCGCGGGATCGGCAACGCCGCGGTGAGCGTGAATGTGCCCATCGCGGAAGATACGGACCGGGTCGGCGAGGTGCTGAGCGAGATCGCGAGCGGCATGCGGGCGGACAAACGCTTTGCCGACATGATGCGCAGCGACCTGCAGCTATGGGGCGTGGACAAGGTGGATGCCGGGGTGGTGACGATCGTAGGCCAGATTGTATGCACCGATAGCGGCCGCTGGGGCGTGCAGCGCGAGTTCAACCGGCGGATGAATCTGCGCTTTCGGGAGTTGGGCATTCACATCGCAACGCCGGTGCAGACGGTCTACAACCACGTGGCGACGGAAACACCCAAACCGCCCGTCAAGCGGTCCCGGGCCGCGCGCCCGGATGCCCAGATGCACGAATCCCCACCCCCCGCCGCGTTAGGAAATACCTCTTGATGTGAGCGAAAAGAATAAAAGTCTTTTTGCTTNNCTTCAGAAAAAGAAGAGTCTTCTTTCTTGAAAGAAAGAAGCAAAGAACTTTTATCTGTTTGGGTGCGTGATGGGTGATTTGACGTTTGCGCTGAAGAGCGATGGGTTTGTGCATGTTGCGGCCGATGACATGCGTCGGCTGCTCGGCGAAGCCGGGCTTACGGACTGGGAGGGTTTTGCCGAAAGCTGGAACGATCTCGGCATGGACACGTACATGGCCGATGGGGGGCGGTACCGGCGCCGGCGCCATGCAGCGTTTTCGGTCAGTGCTGCCGGCGTGCGGCGCAAGCCCCACCAGCCGCATTATCAGAGCCGGGATTACAATGCGCTGAATGGCGGCCTGGCGCGGTGGTTCGAGCCGGTGCTGGACCGCATTGCCGCGCATCCGGCGATGCTGGCGATCCTGCGGACGGGTTTTTCCATCTTCGATGGCTGCACGGATGCGGCAACCAGACCACCCTCCTGGCATGTGGAGGTGCATCAATTCCGCATCGAAGCCCGCCCCGGGGCGCACGGACTGCCGACGCCGGAGGGCATGCACCGCGATGGCGTGGACTGGGTTGCCGTGCTGCTGGTGCGGCGGGAAAACGTGGCGAGCGGCGAGACCTCCATCCACGATCTGACCCGCCGCAAGCTGGGCAGCTTCACGCTGACCACGCCGATGGAAGCAGCCCTGGTGGATGACGGACGGGTGTTCCATGGCGTGACGGCGATCGAGCCGGTGGCGGCCGATACGCCCGCTTACCGCGACGTGCTGGTGGCGACCTTCCGCCGCGAATAAAGCGCGCCTGACCCGTAACGCGCCCGGAAGGTCAACTGACGCGCGTGACGGGTCAGGTCTCAGGCCGGTTGTTCGGCGCGGCAGGCGGCCTTCACATCGTCGATGGCGCGCAGCAGCGCGGGGGTGTTGAAGGGTTTGGCCAGGAAGCGCTCAGCCGCTGACATGCCGCGCAATTCGGGGTAGCGGCCGCTGATGAACACGATGGGCAAGCCGGGACAGGCCGCGCGCGCCGCGCGGGCAAAGGCCAGGCCATCCATGCCCGCACCGAGGTTGATGTCGGTGACGATCACGCCGGGATGGTGGCCACCATTGATCATGACCATGGCAGCCTCGGCGGACGCGATCCCCTCGATGCTCAGCCCGGCGTCAGCCAGGGCCTCGGCCAGGCAATCCCTGACGAGATCGTCGTCCTCTACCAGCAGAATGTCCAAACAGCCCCCCGTATCAGCGGGCGGCATTCTGCTTGATTGATATTGCCAAGGAACTACACGAAAAAGCGAGGGGACCTGTCCGGCGGCTTAAAGAATGGCGTGCCGGGGCACGCGGTGGCGAAAACGGAGGGCAACGTGGCGAAAAAGCCACTTGCATGCCCGGCAAGGCCCTCGCTGCCTGGCCGATGGTGGCGGCTTGGGTGGGCGTGGTGGGCTGAAGCCCACCCTACGAACTGGCAACATGTCCGGGTCAAAGAGGCTGCCAGGGTAAAGCACGGCGGTGGTGGAGCTGAGGGGAATCGAACCCCTGACCTCCTNNCCTCATTGCGAACGAGGCGCTCTCCCAACTGAGCTACAGCCCCGCCGTGCAGGCGGCGGACAATGCTGAAGGGGCGAGCCTGCGTCAAGCCGCGGGGTGAGGGGGTTTCTCCAACGCGGGCGCGCCGGCGCGGCGGGGCAGTGCGGCGATTCCGGCACCGCTCTGCTGCTCGGCCAGACGAAGGTCGTGCAGGTTTTGCAGGTTCATCCAGAAGATGGCGCTGGTGCCGAACCAGTGGCCCAGCCTCAGAGCGGTGTCGCCCGTGATGGCCCGCTTGCCTTTTATGATCTGGCTGATGCGGTTGTGCGGCACATGCAGCTGGCGCGCCAGTTCAGTTGGCGTGATCGAGAGTTCAGCAAGCTCGTCGGCCAGGATTTCGCCGGGATGAATTGGCCTGGGCGTCATGGGTTACTCCTGTGGGTTCAGTGGTAATCAACGAGTTCGACGTCGCGGGGGCCGTCAGCGCCGGGTGGCCAGATGAAGCAAAGCCGCCATTGACGGTTCACGCGGATGCTCCAAGCCCCCGACCTGTCTCCACCCAGGGACTCAAGGCGGTTTGACGGCAACGCCCCCAAGTCAGCCAGCGTATCCGCCGCGGCAAGAATCATGAGCCGTTTTTCGGCTTGTGGCCGGAACGCCTCAAACTCCCGGACAAACGCACCCTGAGCAAACAGTCTGGTGCGCTTGTCGCGCTAGCTGAGTATCATTGTCCCTACACTGCTGGCAGATATGAGTCCGTTGGACGTCCATCGTCCACAGCCGGGCGCGATTAGGGGTCTAAGCTATGACTTGCCCGCCTAGGGGCAGGCGACTAGCTTCCGGGCGCGTTCGCGGAGGCCGGCTTGATCACCCAAATCGTTTTCAGCGTGTTATTCACTCTGCTGCACCTGTTTACCTGGGCCCTCATCCTGTACGCCATCATCAGTACGTTGATGTCGTTCGGCATTCTCGATAGCCGGAACCGCTTTGTATGGAGCGTTTCCGACTTCCTCTTCAGGGTCACCGATCCGGCGTTGCGGCCGATCCGGGCCGTGCTGCCAAGCTTCGGCGGCATCGATCTGAGCTTCCTGGTGGCGCTGCTGCTGATCCAGTTGGTGGTGACGCCGGTGCTGGTGGAGTTGGAGACCGGCCTGCGCTTCGGCGTGTGGCAGCCGCTCTTCTGAGACGGCTTCTCGCAACCCAACCGTGTTTTTCCGGAGACGATTTTGGCGCACGTCACCCGCAATTCCGCCTTGCAGGACCTGCTCGACCTGTTCCCCGCCCCCGCCTATCTGGAGGTCGGCGTCAATCGCGGCATGACGTTCCATGCGCTGGCCGCCACCACCAAGGTGGCGGTGGACCCGAAATTCGATTTCTCCGAACGGCCGGAGCCGGCGCCGGGCTGCACGGTGGCCTACCATGAGGTGACGAGCGACGCCTATTTCGGCACCATCGCCACAGCTGCGGACCGGTTCGACGTGATCTACCTGGACGGGCTGCATACCTTCGAACAGACGCTGCGCGACCTGATCAATGCGGTGGATTTCCTCGCACCTGACGGCGTGATCGTGATCGACGACGTGCGGCCCAATTCGTACCCGGCCTCGCTGCCGGTGCCGGCCGAGGTGCGCGCCACGCGCGCGATGCTGAAGATGGAGAAGGACACGTCCTGGATGGGTGACGTGTACAAGCTGGTGTTCTTTGTCGAAACCTTCTTCCAGCAATTCTCCTACGCCACCATTGCCAACAATCACGGCCAGTTGGTGATGTGGCGCCAGCGCCGCGCAAAGGTGGTGCCACGCGCGATCGACATATTCGCCCGGCTGCAATTTTTTCATTGCGCCACCGAACGGCCGGTGTTCCGGATCATGCCGTTCGAGGACATCCTGGCCCTGGTGAAGGCGGCGCGCGCCGGCGAGGATTCCGCCCAAGACACGATCTGACGGAGGTGCCATGAAACGCCTGACCGCCTGCACGCTGGCCGTGATCGCATGCGCACTGCCGGCACTGGCGGCACCCCCCGCAGATCAGGCGGCCGTGGAGCGCGGCTTCGATGCGGCGATCCACCCGCAGGATCTGCGCGGCTGGATGCAGCATATGGCCGCGCAGCCCAACCAGGTCGGCTCCGCGCACGACCGGCAGAACGCGGAATACGAGCAGGCGCTGATGCTGACGATCGACCAGACGCTGGCGCCGGAGGTGGGGCTGCCAGGACGGCCCTGGTACAAAAACCTGGTATATGCACCGGGACGCTTGACGGGGTACGGCGCGAAGACCCTGCCGGGTGTGCGCGAAGCGATCGAGGAGCGGCGGTGGAGTGAGGCGAACCGCTACATACGGCTGACGGCGGACGCGCTGGATGCGTATAGCGCGCGGCTGGATCAGGCGCGGGGGGTGGTGGGAGGGAAGTAAGAATGTTCTTTTTNNGAACCAAAAAACTTTTATCCCTTTGCGCACGCGGCCGGGGCAGTCACGCACCAACAGTCAAAAGTTTTTTGCTTCTTTTTTTCAAAAAAGAAGACCTTCCTTCACCCTCCGGCACCGATCTTGCTGGAACGTGCGCCGACGGTAATCATGGTCCAAGCGCCCCCGGGGGCGGCGGTTGCGCCCACTGCGCGGCGGCCAATGGAAGAGGCAAACGGATGACGCGTTGGGCTGTTCTGGTGGCACTCGCAGTGCCTGTTACGAGCGTATGTGTGGCGCCTTGCCTGGCCGCCGATCCCTTGCCGGTGGAAAAAATCACCATCGCCAAGATGCCGCCCGATAACGGCCATCGCCTGTACCTGTCGGATTCCGCGATCGCCCATGTGGTGGACGGCAAGATCAAGGTGATCGACGGCGACAGCTTCCGCATCCTGGGCATGTTCAGCAACGGATCCTTCGGCGCCTTCAATACCAGCGCGGACGGCCACACGCTGTACAACGCCGCCACCTACTTCTCCCGCGGGGACCACGGCGCGCGCACCGAAGTGCTGGAATTCTACGATTCCCAGTCTCTGCTGCCCACCGGCGAAGTGATCCTGCCGACCAAGCGCGCGCAGGATAGCGGCGTGCGCGCCCTGATGGCCCCTGGCGCAAAGGGTGAATATTTTTTCCTGCAGAATTCCACGCCGGCCTCGTCGGTGACGGTGGTGGATCTCGCCCACCACAAGGTGATCGCCGATATCCCCACCGCCGGCTGCTTCGGCGTTTATCCCTCTGCCAGCGAACCCGCCCGCTTCTCAACCCTGTGCGGCGATGGGGCGGTGGTGACGATCGGTTTCGATGCCAAGGGCAAGGAGACCGAACGCCGACGCAGCGCCGTATTATTCGACCCGGACTCGGACCCGATCTACATTGCCACCGAACCGGACCACGGGAAGAACATGTTTCTCTCCTACCTCGGCAACGTGCACGTGATCGATATGTCTGGCCCCGTCGCGACCCAGGAAAAACCCTGGTCGGTCACCGCCGGCATCCCGCATGGCAGCAACTGGCGGCCCGGCGGCATGCAGCCCTTCGCCTTCAGCCAGGCCACCGGCGCGCTCTATGTCGCCATGCACAGCCCCGCCGTGGAAGGCGGCCACAAGCAGCCGGCCACCGAAATCTGGCGGCTGGACACGACAAAACATGCCGTCACCGCGCGGGTGAAAAGCGAAGGCGCGATCGGGCTGGAGGTGACGGCCGATGCCAACCCGCTGCTGTTCGCGGTGAATAGCGATCCGGGGAATATCACCCGTTTCAATGGCGCGACGCTGGGCAAGCTTGGGGATTCACCGATGCATATTCTGGAATATGACGGGGCGATAACGGTGAAGTAAGATGTTCTTTTTTGAAAAAAGAACCAAAAAACTTTTACTTTTTTGGGTGTTGTTGATGATTTCTAGCGTGTGCCGGTTTGCGATCGCGATAATATTTGCCGTCAGCGCAATACATAGTATGCGCGCGTGGGCGATCTACACGGCTCAGGTCATAAATTATAAAATCCTGACGGAACGCCTGGCACGTATCGCATCATGGGTGCTGCCGCCAGCCCAGCTCGCCATTGCCATCATGCTCACCATCACCACCACAGCCTGCATCCCCGGCCTCGCTTTGATGGCGCTCTTTACCGCCGCCATCGCCATCAACGTCGCCCGCGGCCGCACGGATATCGCGTGCGGCTGCGGTGGCGCCACCGGCCAGAAACTCTCCTGGGGCCTTGTCGGCCGTAACCTGGTGCTGTGCGCCACGCTGGCCATCGGGCTTGCCACGCCCAGCCCCGGCTGGGACGCCGCAAGCCTGGTGACCATCGCAGGGGCAACCACGTTTCTGGTAACTCTCTACTTCGCTGCTGGGCAGCTTTTGGCCAACGCCCAGGCCCTGGCGCCCAGGCAGCGCGCGGCATGAACGCGCTGGTCGTCGCACTCGGTTTCGCCTGGGTCGCCATCATCGCGCTCAGCCTCGCCGTGCTGGCGCTCGCCCGCCAGATCGGCGTGCTGCACGAGCGTATCTCCCCGATCGGCGCGCTGACCATGGAAGCCGGCCCCAAATCCGGCCAGCCCGCCCCGCTGTTCGATCTGCCCGATATCGCCGCCCCGCGCCGCATCCGTATCGGCGGGGCCACCGGCCGCACGCAGATGCTGTTCTTCCTCTCCACCACCTGCCCGGTGTGCAAGAAGCTTCTGCCGATCCTGCGCATGATCGCGGCCGACGAGCGCCGCACCACCGATATCATCGTGGCCAGCGACGGCGATACCGAGGAACACCTGGCCTTCCTGCGCCGCGAAAAACTGCCATTTCCCTATGTGCTCTCCGCGGAGCTCGGCCTCACCTACCGTATCAGCCGCCTGCCCTACGCGGTGGTGATCGCACCGGACGGGCTGCTCGCCGCGAAAGGGTTGGTGAACAACCGCGAGCAGATCGAAAGCCTGCTCGTGGCGCAGGAACTGGGTGTAAGCTCGTTGCAGGATTACGTGGCCCGCGCAGGCGCGAAGATGGAGCCAAAAGATGCCGTCGTTTGATGACCAGGTTGCGGGGTTTGCCCGCCGGTTGGCCACCCACGCCTCACGCCGGGGCGTGCTCTCCCGCCTCGGCCGGGTGATGCTGGGAGCCGCGGCACTGACGCCGGTGCTGCCCATCGAGCGCAATTTCGGCCGTGCCCAGGCCAACGAACACCAGATGGACGCGACCAAATGCGACTACTGGAAATATTGCTCCATGGACGGCCAGCTCTGCGCCTGCTGCGGCGGATCGGGCCATGAATGTCCCGCCGGCACCGAAGCCGGCAAGGTGAGTTGGGTGGGCACCTGCCGCAATGGCCATGACGGGCGCGATTACCTGGTGAGTTACACCGATTGCTGCGGCAAATCCTCCTGCGGGATGTGCGACTGCCATGGCAATGTGCGCGAGCGCCCCGGCTACTCCATGGGCGTGCACAACGACAGCAACTGGTGCATGGCCAACAAGAATGTCTCCTACCACTGCACCATCTCAGTGATTGTCGGCGTGGCCGATCAATGAGCGAACGGAATAAAAGTTGGAGCGTCAAGAAAGCAAGCACTTCTTTTTTGAAAAAAAGAAGCAAAAAACTTTTACTCTGTTCGATCCCGTTTCTGCTCGCGGCGGGGCCGGATGGGGGGCAGATTTTTGCGGATAATTGCGCACTTTGCCATCAGCCGGATGGGGCGGGGGCGGCGGGGTTGGCACCGGCGTTGGCGGGCACGCTGAAGCGCTTCACGGCCACGCCGGCGGGCAAGACCTATCTCTCGCAGATCCTGATCTCCGGCATGATCGGTTCGATCGAGACGCAAGGCCATAAATTCTCCGGCGTGATGCCCGCCTTCGCGGACAAGCTCAGCAATGCCGAGATCGCCGCGGTGCTCGGCTATGTGCTGACCACCTTCAACGCCGCGCCCGCCGTGGTCACGCCGGACTCTGTGGCTGCCGGGCGCGCCCAGGCACCCTCCGCCTCGGACACTCACCACGCCCGCGCGGTGGCCCTGGGCGCCACATGAAACGCTTGCTCGTGGCGGCAATTCTGCTCGCCAGCCCGCGCCCGCACGCGGCCTCGCTGCCGACACTCTACACACTGCACTGCTCCGGCTGCCATGGCGCGGCCGGGCATGGCGTGCCGGAACGCGGCATTCCCGATCTGCACGATGCCGGTCTGTATGCCGGCCTGCCGGCCGGCCGCGCCTACCTTGCCCAGGTGCCGGGGCTGACGCAGTCGCGCCTGGACAACCCAACGGCGGCCCGCATGCTCAACTACGTGCTGACCCACTTCTCGGCCGACAATTTGCCGGCAGATTTCCACCCCTACACCACCGCCGAGATCGCAACCCTGCGTGGGCAAACGGTGAGCGACGCCCCCACCCGCCGCCAGGCGCTGCTGGCCGCCATCGAGGGCAAGAAGCCCCGCTGAGCGTACGTTGCCGGCGAGGCTCGCACCAACAGTCAAAAGTCTTTTGCTTCTTTTCTTCAGAAAAGAAGACCTTTCTTTTCTGCCTCACGCCTCGATCGTATCCAGCCGCCTCAGGCTTGGAAACAGCGCCATCCAAATTGCTGCCACCGCCAACGTACCGATCCCCCCCAGCACCACCGCCGGCACCGCGCCCACCAGGGCCGCGAGCGTACCGCTTTCGAATTCGCCGAGTTGGTTGGACGAGCCGATGAAGAGAAGGTTCACCGCGGCCACGCGGCCACGCATGCCGTCCGGCGTGCGGATTTGCACCAGGGAGGAGCGGACCACGACACTCACCACGTCGGCACCGCCCAGCAACGCGAGCGCGGCGACCGAGACCGGCACACTGGTGGAGAGGCCGAAGACGATGGTGCCGGCACCGAACAGCGCCACGGCCGCGAACATCTGCGGCCCAAGATGGCGCCGCATCGGGCGCCGGGCGAGCCAGACGGAGACGGCGAGTGCGCCGATGGCGGGCGCGGCCCGCAGCAGGCCGAGGCCCAGCGGGCCGGCATGCAGGATGTCGCGGGCGTAGACGGGGAGAAGGGCGGTGGCGCCGCCCAGGAGAACAGCGAAGAGGTCCAGCGAGATGGCGCCCAGAATATCCGGCCGCTGGCGGATGAAGGTGATGCCACCGAAGAAGGAGGCCAGGCTTGCCGGCTCGCGGGTGATGGCCAGGCGCGGCTTGGGGATGAAGCTTGTGGACACGGCCGCGAGGCAGAACCCCCCGGCGACGAGGGCGTAGGCAAAATCAGGGCCGAGGCCGTAGAGCAGGCCGCCCACCGATGGGCCGATGATGATCGCGGACTGAAACATCGAGGAGTTGAGCGCGGCGGCGCGCGGGAACAGCGAGCCCGGCACCAGGCTGGGCAGAATGGCCTGCATGCTGGGGCCTTCGAAGGCGCGGGCAGCCCCGGCGACGGCGACCAGAAGGTAGATATGCGCCGGCGTGAGCGTGTGGGTGGCCGATCCGATCGCCAGGTTGAGGCTGACCACGGCCTGAAGCGCCTGGGTAATGGCGGCAATGCGCCGCCTGTCCCGCCGGTCCACCACATGGCCCGCGACGAACACCAGGGCGACCACCGGCAGGAACTGCGCCAGCCCGATCAGGCCGAGCGAAAAGGCGCGGCCGGTCATGGCGTAGATCTGCCATCCAAGCACGACGGCCTGCATCTGGCTGGCGAAGCTGGAAAGGGCGCGCCCACCGATCGTGGGGATCACCCCGGGGTGGCGGAGGATCGAGGTGTCGGTCGGGGTCTGGGACGGCATGAAGCGATAACCTGCACCTGGCATTTTGGCGGCACGATGGCAGAAATACCTGCAACTGTCGGGATTGAAAGTGGGTGGGCTGCACACGTGCGGCCCACCCCTAGAGCATTTTGCGACCTATTCGACTTTGGGTAGGCGGCCGGAAAATGCTCTAGGTCTTTGTTTTGGAGGGCATCTTTATCCGACGGGTAACCCCCGGTGTGGTCGGATGATGCTCTAGGGCAGCGTGTTACCGTTACTTTGCCGCCGTGCGGACATAGATGGGCGCGGCAACCTCGTTGATGCCGACCTTGCTCACGGGGTATACAAAGATTGCGTAATAGGTATTCGGCTGCAGCCCCGTGATCTTGGCACTGCTGGTGTTGGTCAACACAGGCGCGAACGGCGTGTTCGTGTCACCGCCCACTAAAAAGTCAGATACACTTTCAGGCGGCGTCCAGCTTACCGTAATGGTGGTTCCGGTGACTGAAGTGGCATGGACAGCTTTGGGCGACGGCAGTTGAAAGCCTTTGAAGGCCGTGTAAAGCGTGACGTCAATCATCAGATTATCGGCGTCCAACGAGCCGAGGCCGGTCGTGTTGTCGTAACCAGGGCCGGCGGTGAAACCGGCTTTGTGATACAGGTTAACGTTGCCATTGCTGCCGTCGACCACATCGATGAAACTGGGAACGATGCTGCCATTGACGCCGACGGTCGAGCCTTGCCCGAGGGCATAAAGAGTGGGATTGGCGAACCCCAGATCGCCCCAGCCGAGCGCATTGGAATTGCCGTTCGCGACGCTGTACATACCGGCCCAGAGTGGCGCCCCCACGCTGGTGCCGCCGATAATGTTCCAGCCGCCATTGAGCTGGGAATAGACCGCAACCCCGGTCTGTGGATCAGCCACCACGGCAACATCGGGCACGTTACGAAAAGTGCTTGATCCGTGATTGGCTTTCGCGACCGACTTGCCTTTGACGATTTGGTAGGCGGGTATTGGCCAGACAGCGCTGATCCCGCCACCTGTAGCCCCCTCACCTATGCCGAGTTCGTTCCAGGCTTGCTCGCTATAATAGGTCTCGCCGGGGCCGGTCAGCACCGTGGTGCCGCCAACCGCGGTGACCAGCGGCTGCGATGCGGGATCGAACACGTTCAGGCTTTTCGGATTGTCGCCATAGGCGCCGCTATCGCCGGCGCTGACAAACACCGCCTGGCCCTGTGCCGCCATTTGCGTGAAGATGGTGTTTTCCACGGCGATCGGCACGGCAGTCTGCAGCGCCTCGTCCTGACCGTATGAAATGCTGATGATCTTTGACGAATCATCGTTCGCCATGGCCGAAAGACTATCGATCAGCGCGCCCTGAAAACTGCCTACATTGTCTTCGTATACGGTGATTTGCTTCACGGCCGGGTTGGCTGCCAGCACCATGTCGATGTCGAGCACCGCCTCCAGTTCGACACTGGGATCGCCGATTGCCAGGCTTGACCCATCGACGCTGCGCGCCGTTACCGGCACGTTCGGAATCTTCATTTCCTTGCGATATGCGGTAACGTCGGACTCCGCGAAGCCGCCTTGCTCGAACAGGGCGATTTGCTGGTTTATCTTGCCGCAACATTGCGGTTTGATGTTGTAGATGCTGCGCAGGTCGGCTGCGGAAAATCCGTTGCCCGGGCCGGTGCCGGATAAATTCGGATGGGCGCCCTGGGTGAGCCGGCGCAGCAAGGGCTTGTAATGGCTGTAGCTGGAAAGCCCGATAACACCGCTGACCTTGCCGGCGATTGCGGCTGGCAGGCTCGGTGCGCGGTCGGCCGCGTAATAGGTATCGCCGGACGATTTACGATAGGTATGGAACGTGATTCCAAAAGCGGCTTGCAGGGACGAAGCCGTTCCGGTCAGCGGCAATACGGTGCGCGCCGCGAACACCTCGCCAGGCGCCAGGCCCGCTTCTTGCGCCCAGGTGACAAGGGCCGTGTAATCCGCGCTGCTGGCGCCGAAGCGCGCCGCGTATTGGGCGGGCGTGAGGAAGTGGTGGTAGAGCGCGTTGCCAGGGGTTGTGACCGCGATGGCGAAGGCGGCGGCGCCTGCGGGATCGCGCGTCGGCAAAGCGAGCACCACTGTGATCTGCTGGTCCGCCGGGGTTTCGCCCAAAAGAGTGTCGCCGGGTGGCGCCAGCAGCGCATCGCTGGCCACGGTGACCGAATTGCCTGCCCGCGCGGGGAAGGGGCATGTCGTGGCGCAGAAGAGGACGGTTGCCAAGACCAGCGCCGATGTGCTGGCGCGGTGGCTAAGACGGTTCGATATCATAACGTTTTTCGAGCCTCGTACTGGATTAACGGATCAAATCATCCGGGAGGCATTATTATCCATGACGTAAGGGGCATGCTAGTGCCGTAAGCGGCACATTTTGGTCGGCGTCCACGCTCACATATACCGCTCCCACAGCCGCGCCAGGTACTCCTGTCCCCGCTCGTTCAGCGAGCGCTTGCGCCAATCATCCAGCGTCACCTCAGTGGAGCGGGCCGCCCAGGCGGTGAGCAGGTCCTCGATCTGCGCGGCCATGTCGCGGCCCAGCAGAACGGCGTCCACCTCGTTGTTGAAAGCGTAGCTGCGGCGGTCGAAATTGGAGCTGCCGACGGCGCTCCATACGCCGTCGATCGTGACGGCCTTGGCGTGCAGCAGGCCATCCTGGAGTTCGTGGATACGCACGCCGGCTTCCAGCAGCCGGCCGTACAGAGCGCGGGCGGCATGCAAGGCGGCGGGAAGGTCGGAATGGCCGCCGAGGATGAGATCGACGGCGACGCCACGGCGGGCTGCGTCGGCAAGGATTTTCCAGTCCCGCCGCGCGGGCACGAAATAGCCGGTGGTGAGCAGGATACGGTGTTGGGCGGTGGCGACCGCTTCGTGCAGCGCCCGGAAATAGAGCTGCTGGCGCTCCAGCGGCGCGCTCGGGGCAATGCGCACCCTGTGGGTGCCGGCATGGTCCAGAGGCGGAAAACTGGTGCGGTTGGTCAGTGGGTCGCCGCCATGCCGGGTCCAGGTATCCAGAAAAATCCGCTGGGCGGCGGCAACGGCTGGGCCTTCCAGGCGGATCGCGCAATCATGCCAGAAACTCTGGGCGGGGGTGCTGGCGACGCCGGCATCAGGCGGGTTTTCGTAGACCCGGCAGAGATTGACGCCGCCAAGGAAGGCCATGCGGCCGTCGATGACCAGGATCTTGCGGTGGTCGCGGTCGTTCAGGTGCCAGGCGAAGTGCCGGCGCAAAGGATTGAGCGGGCGGAATTCCAGGGTCTGCGCGCCAGCCTTGTCGAGCCGGTGAACCACGGCTTCAGGCATGCGGAGGCTGCCGACGGCGTCATAGATGGCGGTCACCGCGACACCGCGGGCGCGCGCCGCGGCCAGCAGGTCGATCAGGCTGCTTCCGCCGATGCGGACATCGTCCAGAATATAGTATTCCAGGTGGATGTGGTCGGTAGCGGCCTTGATGGCATCGAACATGGCCGCGAGCGCCTCGGCAGCGCTGCGCAGGAGGGTGACGCCGTTACCGGGCAGGACCGGACACTCGGAGAGAGGCGCGTGCCGCGCCTCATGACGTTGCAGGACAGGGTCTTCAGAGAGCTGCATGGCGCCCAGTTCGGCAATTTGGGCCGTAACGCAATCCATGGCATGCGGTTGGCAGGCGGCGAGTGGCGTATCAGCTTTGCAGCGGGCTGGAAGCCACCAGCTCAGTTCAGCGTTGAAATCAAACGCAGAGCGGCGCTTTCTTTCCCTGTGCGAAAGGAGAGGTTCGGATGACGGCCAGGATCGGGCCCCTGCAAGGTGTTCACGTGACGAGCCTTCCGGGGGTTGGAAGATGCGCGTGACAGCCGGATCGGAGGCGCACAAGACGCTGTTTTGCCGCCAGTTCATCGACACGTATCAGGAATTCGATCCCCAGACCCTGCCCTGGCCGGAGCTGGACGAGGCCGAGCTCGCGCGGCTGCGGGGCGTGCCCTTCTGGCAGGAGGTGTTTCATACGGAACGGCGGGCCGGGGCGATCGTGCAGGCTTTCCTGCCGCATGTGAGCGATCCGCTGGTGCATGAGGCGGTGGCGCTTCAGGGCCTGGAGGAGACACGGCACGCCAAGCTGATCCGCACGATGATCGACCGCTACGGGATCGAGGCCACCGAGCAGCCACTGGAAGAAATGCCGGCGGATCTGGAAACCGCCTTCATCGATTTCGGTTTCGGCGAGTGCCTCGATGCCTTTCTGGGCTTCGGCGCGTTCAAGACGGCGCGGCAATCCGCGTTTCTCCCCTCCGGCATGTTCGACATTTTCGATGTGCTGATGTTCGAGGAAACCCGCCACATCGTGTTCTTCATCAACTACATGGCCTGGCGGGAGAAGCGGCGCGGCCATGTGGCGCTGACGCGTAACCTTAAATCCGCCTGGTTCTACGGCCGTGCGGCGAGCCGGCTGCTCGGCATGGTCAATCGCGGCAAGGACATGAACGACGGGAAGAACTTCGCCGTCACCGAAGCCAGCATGTTCCTCGACGGGTTCAGCTTCGCCAACTTCGTGGAGGATTGCTACCGGGAGAACGCGCGCAGGATGCGGGAATTCGACCCCGAGCTGATGCAGCCCAAGCTGCTGCCCTCGATCGCCGGGCTGGCGCTGCGCGGCTTGCGGCTGTGGGATCGCCGGCGGATCAGGGCGTCGGTCGCGTGAAAGGAAGGAAGATGTTCTTTTTTGAAAAAAAGAACCAAAAAACTTTTAACACTTGCGTACGCCGCCGGCGACTCCGCGACAGCACAGACAAAAGTCTTTTGCTTCTTTTCTTCAGAAAAGAAGACCTTTCTTTCTGCGAGGCGCCGCGGATTTGAGGGGATTGGCACTCTTCGGCCTGGCCTGCGGGTTGGTTCTGGCGGTTCTGGTGGTGCTGTCCTACGGGGCCGGCCAGGTCTGGCACAGCACGTTGCAGCTCGGGTGGTATGGTTTCGGGTTTGTCGTTGCCTATCACCTGGCTTTGATCGCCCTGGAGGGTGTGGGCTGGTGGCTGCTGGCGCGGGGGCGGCCGGATGGGGTGTTATCGCGTTTCCTGTGGGGACGGCTGATCCGGGATTCGGCGGCGGAGGCGTTGCCGCTGTCGGCGATCGGCGGGTTTGTGGTGGGTGCGCGGGCGGTGACGCTGGCGGGGGTGGGCAGTGGCTTTGCCGCGGCCTCCACGGTGGTGGATGTGACGGTCGAGCTGGTGGGGCAACTGGGCTATACGCTGATCGGGCTTGGCTTGCTGATGTGGCTGCGGCCGCAGAATGCATTCGCGCTGCCGGGATTTGCCGGCGTTCTGATCATGTCGGCGCTGGTGGCAATTTTCGTGGCGGTGCAGGCGCGCGGGGCGGGCTGGGTGGAGCGAGCCGGCGTGCGGCTGACGCGGCAGTTCATGGGCGGGCAATTGGCGGAATCCGGTGTGGTGCAGGCGCAGATCCGAGAGTTGCATGGGAGGCCCCGGCGGCTGGCATCGGCGTCATGCGTGCATCTGATCTGCTGGCTTCTGAGCGGGGTAGAGACCTGGGCGACGCTGCGGCTTATGGGTATTTCGCTATCGCTCCTGGAGGGGATGGTGATCGACAGCCTGCTCTATGGCATGCGCAGCGTGGCCTTCATGGTGCCCAATGCGGTGGGGGTTCAGGAGGGCGGGCTGGTGGTTTTGGGCGGGATGTTCGGTGTCGGCCCGGACACGGCGCTGGCACTTTCCGTGATAAAGCGCGCCCGCGACCTCGCCATCGGCATCCCCGCCCTTCTGGCCTGGCAAGGTGCGGAGGGACGCCGCGCCTGGACCCGTTACGCGGGCCTTTAGGGCAAAAGTTTTGCTTCTTTTTTCAAAAAAAAGAGGGCCTTCATCCTTCGTGTAGTTAGGGTGTCTCAGTGTCAAATTTCCCCCTCCGCGGTGCTACCGTTGTTCTCACCGGCGCCGCCAGCGGCATCGGCGCTGCTTTGACGGGTGTTCTCGCGCAGCGTGGCGCGGCGCTGGCCCTGGCGGATCGCAACGCGGAGGGCTTGGCGGCTGTGGCCGCGGCCGCGCGCGCGCTGGGTGTGAAGGTCAGTGAGCATGTGGTGGATGTATCCGACCGGGCTGCGTTGGAGGCGTTGCCCGAGGCGGTACTGGCGCAGCATGATCGGGTGAGTGTTCTGGTGAACAATGCGGGTGTGGCGTTGGCGGGCAATTTCGCCGAGGTGACACTGGCGGACATCGAATGGGTGATGGACATCAATTTCTGGGCGCCGGTGCGGTTGACGCGCGCGTTCATGTATGTGCTCGCCCGCGAGGAGGCGGCGCATATCGTCAATATTTCCAGCCTGTTCGGCATTATCGCGCCGCCCGGCCAGGCGGCCTATTGCGCCTCCAAATTCGCGCTTAGGGGATTTTCCGAGGCGTTGCGGCATGAGCTGGAGGGCAGCACGATTTCGCTGACGGTGGTGCATCCGGGTGGGGTGCGCACGGAGATCGCCAACAGCGCCCGCATCGCGCAATCAATCGATCCGGCCCTGGCGCGGGCGGCCACGCGGGAATTCAACAAGCTGCTGCGCACGCCGCCCGCGGCGGCGGCCGAGTTGATCGCGCAAGCGATCGAGCGACGGCAGAAAAGATTGCTGATCGGCGGCGATGCGCGGATGGCGGAGCGTATCCAGCGGCTGTTCCCGGTGGGGTACTGGGCATGGATGCGGCCCAAACCGGGCCGCCGGGGTGGGCCGTTTCGGGCCGAAGAGGGGAAGACCTGATGGCGAGCCTGCAAGCGCATTTTCTCGATCTCACGCTACGGCTGACGGTGAAGGCCCGCCTGAAGGGCGCGATGGACCTGGCTGCCGTACGCAAGACACTGGAAGGTGGAAAGCTGCCGCTGCCCAAGGGTGTGACGTTCACGCCGGCAAACGTGGGCGGCATCGCCGGGGAATGGGCACGCGCGAACGATGGCGGCACGCGGCCGGTGCTGCTGTATCTGCATGGCGGCGGCTATTTTGCGTGTTCGCCACGCACGCATCGGCCGATCACCGGCGGGTATGCACAACGCGGGTTCGATGTGTTCGTGCCCGAGTACAGGCTGGCGCCCGAGCACCCGTATCCGGCGGCGATCGAGGATGCCGAGGCGGCATGGCATGGACTGATCGCGGCCGGCAATCCGCCCGGCGGGATGACGGTATCGGGCGATTCGGCCGGCGGGGGGCTCACCCTCGCGCTGCTGCTGACCTTGCGGGAGAAAAATGAGGCGCTGCCGGCGGCCGCCATGCTGTTCTCGCCTTGGGCGGATCTGGCGGGCACCGGCGCCTCGGTGATCAGCAATGCGCGGCGGGATGCCATGTTCCACGGCCCCGGCCTGACGGGGGCAGCCGCTTTGTATCTGGGCGGGCGCGACGCGCAATCGCCGCTGGCCTCGCCGGTCTATGCGGCCTTGGGCGGCCTGCCGCCGCTGCTGATCCATGTGGGCGAGCGGGAAATGCTGCGCGACGACAGCACGCGGCTGGCCGAACGGGCGCGTGACGCGGGCGTGACGGTGACGCTGAAACGCTGGCCGGTGGTGCCGCATGTATGGCAATTGGCGCAATTCGTGCCCGAGGCCCGGCGGTCGCTGGATGAGGCCGCGGCTTTTCTGAAGGCAGCGTGTCCGCCGCGCGGCTGATACGCCGGCTTGCTCCGCCTCAGGGCTCGCCCTAGAAAACCGGTAACGACGCGCCGACCGGTTCTGGCCTGGAGTACGAGATATGGCTGACAACATCCCAACCACGCCGAGTGCGCCCACCACCGCCGAGGGTTTTCTGGCCGACCGAATCCGCTTCTGGACCTCGGCCACGAAGTTCATGACCTACGTGGTTGTGGGCCTGATCGGGCTGCTGCTGTTTTTGTGGTGGTGGCTGGTATAGCCCGGCCCGGCCCGGCCCGGCCCAAGGCCGCAAGACTTCCTTCACGTGACTGAAGCAGCATTGGGGCACCACGCGCCAGGAACCTTCCGACACGATGCTCCGCACCTTGCTGAACCGCCCGGGCCGCCTGGCGATACGGGGGAAGATCGTGGCCGCCTTTGCGCTGCTGGTGCTGCTGATGGCAGCCACCGGCGCGGTGAGTATCGCGCGGTTCGGCCGGCTGCGGGACCGGGTTGAGGATATCGGCCATACCGCGTTCATCAAGCGTGATCGCGTAGGCCAGATGCTGAACGCGGTGCGCGACTACGAACTGGTATTGCTGCGCGCGATTACCGACCCGGACGATCCGGCCTTGCGCGCCGCGATGGATGCGGCGCTGCAGCGCAACGCCACGATGATGGATGGCGCCACCGCCGGGCTGATGAAACTGACGGTATCGGAGCGCGAGCGCGGCTTACTGAAGACATTCCAGTCCGCCTGGGAGGATTTTTCGGATCAGGCGGACCACCTGCGCACGGTGATCGGCCAGAACGATCCCCCGGTGGAGCGGGCCGATTATGTGCAAACCGTGAAACCGATGATCGCGCCTGTGGAAGCCGCCTCGGCCGCGCTGGCCGGTTTCGAGCAGGCGGATGCGGCGCGGGCGGTTGAACGTGCGGAGCAGGATTATCGCCAGGGGCGGGTGGTGGTGCTGGCCATGATGGCGCTGGCATTGGGGGCTTCCATCGCCAGTGCGCTGGGCCTGGTGCGGATGATCGCCAACCCTGTGCAGGCGATGACACGCTGCATGGGCCGGCTGGCCCGCCATGAGCTGGATGTGCTCATCCCCGCCCGGGGCCGCGGCGACGAAATCGGCCGCATGGCCGATGCGCTGGAGGTGTTCCGCGGTGCACTGGTTGATTCAGCCCGCGCCCGCGCGGCCGAGCAGTCGGCGCAGGCGGCCCAGGCCAAGCGGGTGGCGGAGCTGGAACGGGCCGCCAAGGCATTCGAATCGCAGATCGGGGTTCTGACCGGGCAGCTTGCCGACGCGGCGCGGGGATTGACCGGCACGGCGGAGCGGATGACCGAAAATGCGGGCAGGACCCAGCATCTGACCTGCGGCGTTGTGCAGACGGCTGATGACGCGGGCGGCAATGTGAACGCCGTGGCGGAAGCGGCCGACCGGCTGGCCGGGGCGATCGCGGAGATCAACCGCCAGGTAAGCCATTCCACGGCCACGACGGAGCAGGCAGTGGCGTATGCACGGCGAACCGATGAGGTCGTCTCGGCTCTATCGCAGGGGGCACAGCGGATCGGCGATATCCTGGGGCTGATTTCCTCCATCGCCTCCCAGACCAATCTGCTGGCCCTGAACGCGACCATCGAGGCGGCGCGGGCAGGGGAGGCCGGGCGCGGATTCGCGGTGGTGGCGAGCGAGGTGAAGTCGCTGGCCGGGCAGACGGCGCGCGCCACGGAAGATATCGGCGGTCAGATCACCCAGATACGGCAATCGACCCAATACGCCGTGACGACCATCGGCGGTGTGTCCGAAAGGGTGTCGGAGCTGGACCGGATAGCCGCGGCGATTGCCGAAGCTGTCCGCCAGCAGGCCGAGTCGGCGGCGGATATTGCCCGCAGCGTGGAGCGGGCCACCTCCGCCACGTCTCAGGTCCGCCAAGAGATGGCGGCATTGACAGGCGCGGCGCAGGAAAGCGGCCACGCGGCGGATGCGGTGATGCGGGAGGCCACGGGGGTGACGACGCATGTGTCGCAAGTGGAAAGGGCGGTGGAAGTGTTTTTGGCGGAAGTGAGGGCGGCGTAACGGCAGGAAGGCGTTCTTTTTTGAAAAAAAGAACCAAAAAACTTTTATCCGTACGATGTTACCCGCGATCCGACAGGGCAGGCTCCACACGCACCTAAACAGGCAAAAGTTTTTTGGGTCTTTTTTTCAAAAAAGAACGCCTTCCCTTACCTTTTAATGATCAGCCGAGTCAGCGGCCTTGGTGACCGTATGGCCGGCTGACGAGACATCCTCGCCAGCGCCGGCCACGGTGTTGCAGGCGCTGAGAAGCGTGACGGTGCCCAGCAGCAGGGCGGCGGAGAAGAGGGCTGCAATCGGACGCGGCATCGAAGGTGCTCCTGTGAATGGCGGACACATGTCCGGCCCGCTCACGTAACGTAATGGAATTGAGCGGGTTTCCGCCAGCCCACGCCGCCGGTGCCAAAATTAGCACGATTGCCGCCATCAGGCGGGCAGCAGCGCCAGGCCGGCGAAAACCAGGCCGGCCAAAAGCAGGATGAACCCGATCATCGTGCCGAAGAACAGCAGCGACATGCGCGCCAGCGTGCCGATGATGCCGGTGCCGTAGACTCCGCGCATATGCGCGAACAGGTGCACGGGTGCGGCGCACATCAGCAGCTTGGTCCTGCCCGACCCCAGGGAGGGGTGGCAGAGGATGGCGGTGCAGAGCAGAAGCCCCTGGAACGACATCGAATGCATCGAGAAGATGAAATGGTCGAACAGCATCACGCCGCGGCGGAGGAAGAAGATGGCCGCCAGGGTGAAGGCGGCGATCGGCAGCATCAGGAAGGCGAAATCATGCGCGTGGGACTGCATGGCGGCAATGAGTTCCTGCGGATGCTCGATTGCCCGCCCAAGATGCGTCTGCAGCCAGGCATTGACCGACTTCGCCATGTCCGGCGGTAGCCCAAGATCGAGATGCACCTTGCTGGGATCGAGGGAGGTGTGGCCGCGGGCGCCATCCGCGCCGAAATCGAACATGTGCGTGCCGCGCGTGGCCCAGCCGCCCACCAGGAACAGCACGAAGAGCGTGATCAGATAGAGGCGAAGCGGCGGCACCTGGGGCACGCGCTTGCCGGCGAGGTAATCGCGTGTGAGGCGCGCGGGATCGGTAACGAGGCGGCCGAAACTGCGCCAGAACCGGCCATCGGCATGAAAGAAGCTTTCCAGCGTTTCGAACACGAGATGATACGCGTTGCGATGGAAATCTTCCCCCGCCTGGCCGCACGCATAGCACCAGGGACCAAGAAGCGCCTTGCCGCAATTATAGCAGGGTGTGCCCGGCTTGAGGGCATGTTTCTGCCGCCAGGAGAGAAACGATCCATATTTTGGGGTTGGCCGGTGGTCGTCCATTGCGAAGCCTCTCGCGATGAACGATGCACGGCGGCACAACGCAGGCAAGGCAAAACCGCACGCGGACACGCGAGAGAGATCAGGTGCCGATACGGATTTCCACCCGGCGGCTTTCCACACCGGGGTCTGCATGGGTTTGGCCGCGGCCCTGCCGGGTGATGCGCGCGGCCGGCACGCCATCGGCCACCAGGGCGTCGGCCACGCGCTTGGCGCGCCGGTCCGAGAGCAGCGAGTCCGCGGCCGCATTGCCGGCGCTGTCGGTGTAGCCGATCACCGCCACGGGCTGATCGGGGTGCGCGTTGGCGGCTATGGCGGCCTGCTGCACGGTCGCCATGGCATCCTGCGGCAGATCCGCCGATTTCTCGTCGAAAAACACGACATAGCCAGGCGCGGGCGCGGGCGCCGATGGCCTGACCACGGCACAGGAGGCGGTGGCGAGCAGCAGCAGCGCCGGGAAACATCTTCGCATGCGTAAAACCTCCTCTAATGAGGCCATCAAACGTCAGGGAGGCGAAACGGGTTGCCCGCGTTTCATCCCAGGGGATTAGCGTCGTGCCTTTCGGGCGGCGTAGCGCGCATCACGCGCGGCCTGGCGCTGTGCCTTCAGGGCGAGGTCTCGGGCGGCCTGCTCGGCTGCCCGCGCGGCTTCCTCGGCGGCGCGGGCTTGCGCTTCCAGATCACGCGCCGCCTGCTCGGCGGCCAGGCGAGCCGCTTCTTCTGCGCGCGCGGCGCGGCGCTCCACGGCGCGCTGCTCGCGCGCTTCGGCGATGGCACGGCGTTCTGCCGCGCGGGCTTGCACGGCGGGATCATCCGGCGGCGGCTTGGCCTTGAATTTTTCCAGCAATGCCTTCTTGGCATTGGCCGACGCGTTCTGGCGTTCGCTGAACAAACTATCCTTGAAGGCACCCATCTAAATCTGCTGATCCCGTCTATGCCGCGTCGCCATACCACGCCGCGCGCCACATCCCAACGCCACGCCGCGCAACTCTCCTTGTTGAACAACGCGCCACAGGTCAAAGTTTTTTGCTTCTTTTTTTCAAAAAAGAAAAAGAACCCTCTGTTCTGAAGAAAAGGAGCAAAAGACTTTAGTCGTTGGGGCGTGGCGGCGGGGGGAGTTCGAGCTGGCGGCAGGCTTGGGTGAGGGCTTCCGCGGCGCGGTGGAGCTTGGGTTCCATGCGCGAGGTGGGGCCGGCAATGGTGACGATGTAGATCACCGAGGACCAGACGAAACGGCCGGACAAGGTGGTGACGCCCTCCTGGCTCTGCTCACGGTTGAGAAACCAGCCGCGGCGGTTGCCCTCCTCCAGCTCGGCCCGCAGCGCCGCCTTGGAGGCGATAGTGTTCGGGGTGAGGCGTTCGATGGTCAGCGCCTTGAGATAGGCGGAAAGGGCGGGCTCGCCGAGGCTGCCGAGAAGCGCCTTGCCCGCCGATGTGGCGTACAAACTGCGCACGGGATCGCCCACGCGCACCAAAAAACGAAGCGGATGGCCTGGCTCCAGCGCCAGCAGATAGGCGGCCTGCATACCCTGCACCTTGGACAGCAACACTGACTCATCCATGGCATCGCGCAGCGACCGCAGCGCCGAATCGGCACGCAGCACCACCGGGTCATACGCGGCGATGATCTTGGCGACCTCGAAGATGCGCAGCGTGGGATAGTAACCGCCGCGCGGGGCGAGTTCGTAGATATAGCCGCGCTCCTGCAGCGCCTGGATCACGTCGTGGCAACTGGAGGCCGGAATCTCCAGCAGGCGCGCGATTTCCGACAGCGACAAAGGCCGCTTCTGGTCGGCGAAAACCTCCAGGAAATCGAGCGTACGACCCACAATCTTAGACATGGGCGATCTTAGACATGGGCGATCTTAGACATGGGCGCTTGGCGGCATATGCGACCTTGACGGGAAGAGCATGCGGGTGGGTCCGAGGCACGGCGGTGGAGGGGCGGGCCTGGATCAAGTGTCGCGCAGAACGTCGATGGGGACCAGAGCGCCATCGCGTTCCATGTGCCAAAACGTCCAGCCATTGCAGCTTGGTGCGGTTTGAACCGCCGCGCCAACCTGGTGGATGGAGCCGCGATGCGGGCCGCAACTGAGCGTACCATCCGCCATCACCTGGGCGGCCACGCGGCGCTGCTTGTCGGTGAGGGGTGTGCCCGGCGCGATCAGCCCGCGTTCCACCAGACTGCCGAAGGAAACACGCGGTGCGTCGCGCCGTGTGGGTGTGGCCTCCATCGCCTCGGGCGGAGCGGGCTTTTGCCGGCGGATACGGCCCCAGGCGGCCTCCACATAGGCCGGATGGCGCTCGATGCCGACGAAATGGCGATGCAGGCGCTTGGCCACCGCGGCCGAGGTGCCGGTGCCGAGGAAGGGATCCAGGATGACGTCGCCGGCCATGGTGCTGGCGAGGAGTATTCGGTGGAGCAGGGCTTCCGGCTTCTGGGTGGGATGCAGTTTTAGCCCATGGGTGTTGCGCAGCCGCTCCTCGCCCGTGCAGAGGGGAAACAGCCAGTCGCTGCGCATCTGCAGATCATCGTTGAGCGCCTTCATGGCCGCATAGTTGAACCGGTAGCGGCTGTCCTGCTGGCGGGCNNNAAGCCGAGATCCTGCAGGATGGCGCCGATTCGGAAGATGTTGTGGTAGGTGCCGATCACCCAGAGCGTACCATCCTTGCGCAACAGGCGCCGCGCCTCGGTGAGCCAGGCGCGGGTAAAAGCGTCGTAGGCCTCGAAATCGGCGAACTGGTCCCAGTCGTCATCCACGCCATCGACCAGGCTGTCATCCGGCCGGCGGAGCTCGCCGCGCAGTTGGAGGTTGTAGGGAGGGTCGGCGAAGACGCAATGGACGGATGCGGAGGGCAGCATGCGCATCATCTCCANNATCTCCACGCAATCGCCGCGCAGGATCTGGTCGAGGGGCAGGTCGCGAGAGAGGTCCAAGGTTTTGGCTGGGGTCCGATGGGTTGGGCGAACCTTGAAGATTGATCCGCATGCGCGTCAACGGGTGGTGCGCGGGGGGGCGCTCGGTAGACCGGGCGTGGAGAGAAAGGCCAGGGG
>PKZM01000005.1:1101-2738 GCA_003133065.1 Acetobacteraceae bacterium | reverse complement strand
CCCGTAACCGGCGGTATGGTGATTGTGGCATTCCAATCCGCCGAAAGCCTAGGCCAGCAAGGATCGGGCAGCGACGTGCTTTATGGTTACAGCGCGGCACGGTCGCCGACCCCAAACTCGCTTGGGTACCCAATAAAATTCTATAACGACTTCCTGTGCGAGCCGGATAGCGAGACAGGTGTTGGCGAGTCAACCAACGGCGTGCGGCAGAGCTATTGCCTGTATGGCACAGGCGACCTAAGCGGCGTGGCAGCGCAGGTTCCCTACGCACCTGCAGGTTGGGGCGGCACTTGGCTGCATGGCATGGACTTCACTGCTGCCACGTTTCAAGATGGTCTGGCCGTTCGGCTTGCTGGCACTGGGCAGGCCTATGGCTTCTATAATGGTACATCGACAGCCTCGATTGCCGGTAGCACGGCGCTAGGCGTAGCTAATGAAGGAATTGTCCTGACGCCGGCTGGTATCGGCGCAGTTCAAATAGCTGGCAGGTTTGAAGTCGGCAGCCAGACAACGGGCTCGCCCGTATTCAATCTGAACGCCGGCAGTGCCCAGCCGGCTGTTACATCGTATCTCCAGGGGGGCATTGCGCGTTTCGGTGCAGGCATCGACGCGTCGGGCAAATATCAGTTCTATGCCTACTCGACGGCGGGTGCCTATATTGGCAACCCGTTTACCGTCCTGCCCAGCCTGGGCGCTGGCATATCAGTGAACGGCCACGTCGCCAACACAGGTGCGGCGCCCACACTCAGTAGTTGCGGTACCTCGCCCACGCTCTCGGCAACCGCAAGCGATCGGCATGGCACCGTCACACCAGGCTCCGGCGCGACCTCATGCACGATCACCTTTCAGGTTGTCTATGTCTCAACGCCAGACGCGCAACTGACCGGATGGGCAGCGGGAACCATTCCTTATGTCTCGGCAGTATCCACGACGGCGCTCACCGTTGGGTTCGGTGCAGTCGGAAAATTCACCTACTCCCTTGAGCAATAACAACCGCAAGGGCGGTTGAATTCGATATAGCTGCATAAAGGGAAATACTGTGGACGATACATCAGGAAATTTCCCTCAAAATCCTTCGCAACCGCCGCTGACGTCGCCCGGGGAAGCCGCGCGCATGCGGCGCCCAGGCCCAAAATTCTGCGCCGCCCCCTGGACCGAAGCGGTCCTGAAAATGACCGGCGAGGTCAACCCCTGCTGCCGCAGCGGCTTCGTCTACGGCAATTTCCAAACCGACTCCCTGGCCGACGTGTGGCGCAGCGATGCGGCAAGCGCATTCCGCCAATCCATCATCGATGGCGCATTCCCCGATCAGCGCTGCGCCGATGCTTAGGCCAACGGCGCCGCCGGCCGCCTGGAACGTGCACTCGGCCAGACCATGCACGATAATTGGCAGATCATCGTCCGCGTCGCCGCCGAACACGGCATACGGCTGCCACCCCCCACCGTCATCACCGATTTCCGCGCCATCCTCGCCAAAACCCATATCACGCCGGACAAGGAAGCAAGGAAGCAAGGAAGATTCACCACGAAGACGCGAAGACGCGAAGGATTCACGAAGAAGAAAGCAAGACATTTGAATGTTTGCGATTTGTGTGATCACGGCGAGTAGGTTTTATTATCGTTATTTGTGGCGATTT
>PKZM01000005.1:0-1089 GCA_003133065.1 Acetobacteraceae bacterium | reverse complement strand
GGCTGAAGCTCGCCGGACCGCCGCACCCGTGGCAACCGTAAGCAAGAAAGATTCACCACGAAGACGCGAAGACGCGAAGGATTCACGAAGAAACTCTGGACTCTCGCTCACTCGTTCGTTAATCAGATGTCAAATGGATTTGAACGGACGGGTATGATGCGCGCATTGCTACTAGCTGGCGTGGTGGCTTTTGGGTTGGTTGGCGCGATGCCAGCGGATGCGGCGCCAATCACCTACAGCTTCTCACCCGACGCTTCGTTCGTGCACGACGGCTACGTCGAACAGATTACCGGCCAGTTCACCTTTGATCTGGCGACCGGCCAGGAAACGAACCTCCAGTTCACCGTAAGCGGTCTTGATTTCGTCAGTGACACCTATACCGATACATCGGACGGCTACACGGGTAACATCAACACAATCTCGGCCAACGGCACGATGAACAACGCTCTGGGGATGTATTTTCTAGGCCCGCTGAATGGCACGAGCGATCCGATTAGGCTGGTCGTATTTGAGAATACTGCATTTGGCGCGGCTTACGATTACACCGAACAAGTCACCGGACAGGTCGACCCGGCCGCAGTACCGGAACCCGCATCCCTCACCGTGCTGGGCATGGGTGTGGCCGGGATCGCGGCGGTGCGGCGGCGGCGGGTGGGTTAGTGTAGGCTAGACGTGAGGCGGCTAGCGCCGCCTTCGTCCGCGCCTTGTGAGGCCAGCGTTTCTACGCCGGCCCGGCCTGGGCACCAATCAGCGCCACCCCGTCTTCCATGCTCCACAGCGGCTTGGACAGGCGCGCCAAACTGATACGCGACCGAATGTCCGCGCTAGGCTTATGATCATAAAGCGACGATGGGTGTGGCAACTACCATATCGCCCAAAATAAACACATCATCTCCAGCCCATCCGAGGCTGCGCGCACCTCTTCGTGAATCCTTTGTGTCTTCGTGGGTAAGCTTTCTTTCTTTGAGCGTCGCGGGGTGGGCTGAGGCCCGCCGGACCGCTGCACCCATGGCAACCGTAAGCAAGGAAGATTCACCACGAAGACACGAAGACACGAAGGATTCATGAAGAAGAAAGCAAGACATTTGA
>PKZM01000221.1 GCA_003133065.1 Acetobacteraceae bacterium | reverse complement strand
GTGCCTGGAAAGCTGGCACCGATGTCGTGCTGGGAAATCTCGGCGAGCAGCGACCAGACGCGGGCCGGCTCGAGGTCGACTTCGGGGTCGTTCAGCAGGTGATCGAGTTCATCGAGCTTGAGCGCGTAGTCGGTGCTGGTCATCAGGCCTTCTCCATCGCGTGCCGCCGAGCCACCGCCTGACGACGGCGGCCTGTGACGATTGCATGACAATGCAACGAGATGCCAGCAGTTCCAGCGGCAAATCGCGCCGCGCAGGGAAAATTTTCGGGCCGCCTGATCGGGTGGGGTTGCGACCGCAAACCCTCAATCGACAGAAGGTCCTTGGTTCTTTCTTTCAGGAAAGACCATTTGTCTTGAACCCGTGTCTGGCCCGCGCCAACAAACCCGTTGCCGAAAACCGCCCGTACAGCGTTCCCCAATGCAGCATCTCCCCGCCCGATGCGAGGGTGAGCTTGTAGCGGTCCGCCCCCGCGAGCAGGTCGTACGCCTGGAAACCCAGCGACGCATAATGCTGGATGGCAAGGGCATGGCTGACCAGGCCCGGTTTGATGCGCGAATCCGCACTGTAGGCGAAGCCGCTCTGGTAGCTGTAGACCCGCCCGCGGTGGATCAGGTTATACAGCAGGCCGATGGGAGCGTCGCCCACGGAGATGCGCAGCAGATCGGCCTCGCCGATAGGCCAGGCGCGGGCGATCAGCGCGCGGTGAAACGCCTGCATCACGGTCTGGGCAAAGGCGCCCGTTTTGCCGCGGGCCTGCCACGCCGCCTGGTGGTGCTCGACCAATTCGGTGAAGAATGACTGGGCCTGGTCCAGGCTTTCCGCGCGTCTCAGACGCAGATCCGGGCCGTAGAGGCGCTGGGAGCGCTTGATCTGCGCACGCGCATTGGCGCTGAGCGTGTCGATATAGGGGCGCTCCAACGTATCCAACGCGACGCATGGGGCGAAGCGGCTTTGCGCCAGGTTCAGCCAGCCGGCCTCGCGCGCGGCCTCGCAGGTCAGGTGCCCGATGCCGGAGAGAACCAGCGGACCCGCGCGGCGCAGCGCGGACGCGAGTGCTGGTGCGATCGTATGCTCATGCCCGCGGCGCAGAAGAAGGCCGTTATGTTCGATGAACGGGGCATCCTGGGCGGGGTCGCCTGTCTGGTTCAGCCAGCTCCGCCAGCGGCGGCGGGCGAGCAGCGCAAGCGCCACATCGGCGCCATCCTGCGTGACACTCAGAAGCCGCGCCCCGGAAAACCGGGATTCGGCCTTGCAGCCCAGGAAGGTCCAACAGCGGAAGAACCCGGGATCCGCGTCTTGCTCCAGTGCCTGCCAGCGGTGGCCGAGCGTGGTGAGATCGCCGGCGGGAGTGAGGGTGATTCGATACACGCAAAATGTATGTAACAGGGGAAAAGGAAGAAATGTTCTTTTTTGAAAAAAAGAACCAAAAAACTTTTGCCCTTTGGACCCGACACGCCGGCCAGGCCACGCACCCAACAGACAAAAGTTTTTTGGTTCTTTTTTCCAAAAAAGAACACTTCTTTCCTTTCTTCAGTTCGTGCACAGCACCTCCATGTCGCTCGCCGATCTGCCGACTGTGTTCATCGTGCCGCCGCTAAACTGCCTGGTTGCGGCCTGCGTGGGTGCCGTCTGGCATCGCCGGCGTGTGGGCCGGGTGTTGCTGGCGGCGGGACTGATGGGACTGGTGGTGCTCTCCCTGCCGCTCGTCTCCGGTGCCTTGCTTGGGGCGTTGGAGCGAGGATTGCCCGAAGTGGCGGCGCCTGGCGACCCGCCGCAGGCCATTGTGATCCTCAGCGGAGATGAGAGCGAGACCGAGCTGGACGGGCGGACCAGCTTCATCGTGGGCCATCTGACTTTGGAGCGGGAGGTAGCGGGCATTCGCCTGGCGCGGCGTACCGGGTTGCCGATCCTTGTCTCGGGCGGGCAGATCCGGCCGGGCTCGCCCAGCCTGGCCGCGCTGATGGATTCGAGCTTGCGGGACGATTTCGGCATCGAGCCGGCCTGGCTGGAGGAGCGATCCGAGGATACCTGGCAAAACGCGCAAAGATCGGCTTTTATCCTGCGTAACGCGGGCATCAGTTCGGTGTATGTGGTGACCAGCGCCTGGCACATGCGCCGGGCGTTGATGGCGTTTCATGCCACGGGCCTGACCGTGACGGCCGCCCCCACCGACCCGGACCGGGCACCGCCTGTATCGCTGCGCAATCTGCTGCCGCATGTGTCGTCATGGCAGACGAGCTACTACGCGTTTCACGAATGGATCGGCTGCGCCTGGTATGCGCTGCGTGGGTGAAAGCCGCGGCATCGCCATCGACATCTTCGGTGGTCTGGATGATCTGCCGCACGCAGCGCGCGCCTTGTTCGGGCAGGACGCGTTTTCCACACTTGGCTGGTATCGTAGTACAATTGAATGTGCATTACCGCCCGGAGCCGAGCCGCGCTTCTATCTGGCGATGCGGGATGGCGCGGTGTTGGCGGTGTTCCCGATGCACCGCAACCGTCGCCGCTTGGCGGCGCTGGCCACGCCATATACCTGTTTCTGGCAGCCGCTGCTGGCCCCGGGCCTGGATGCCGTGTGCCTTGGCGCCATCGGGCGCGGGTTGGCGCAGGCCTGGCGGCGGTTCGGCGTGGTGCGGCTGGAGGCGATGGACGGCGATGCGGCGTGGCTGGCGCCGTTGCTGGCCGGCCTGCGCGCCGGCGGGCTGGTGGGGCTGCGGTTTGATCATTTCGGCAACTGGCATGTGCCGGTCGCGGGCATGGGTTGGCAGACTTATCTCCAGGGCCGGCCCGGATTGCTGCGCTCGGCCATCGTGCGGCCGACGCGCAAACTGGTGGAGCGGTTGGGCGCGACCTACCAACTGTTTACCGGCCTGGATGGGGTTGAGCTTGGCATTGCGGCCTACGAGGCGGTCTATTCCAGGAGCTGGAAGGAGCGGGAGCCGTTTGCGGATTTCGTCGCGGCCCATATTCGGGCCTGTGCGGCGGATGGAACATTGCGGCTGGGGGTGATGTACCTCGATGGGGTGCCGATCGCCGCGCAGTTTTGGCTTCTGCATGGCGGTTGGGCGTGTGTGGCCAAACTGGCGCATGACGAGGTGTATAAGGGGCTTGGCCCCGGCACGGTGCTGAGCGGGCTGATCGTGCGGCATTTGCTGGAGGTGGATCACGTCACGGAGCTGGATTTTGGTCGCGGCGACGACGACTACAAGCAGCTTTGGATGCCGCAGCGGCGCCAGCGGATCGGGGTTGTGCTGGGCAATCCGCGGCACTATCGGGGGTTATTGGAAATCGCCAGGCATAGGCTGGGTGATGTGCGGAGAGGCCGGCGAAACGCTCAACCCGAGCCTCGGGCGGGCAGTCGAGGCTAATCCGCCCTGTGCACGACATGTGTGTCGCGAGGCAATCCGTCAGGGCAGTGCGCGAGTTCCGCGTCCTGCAGGATTGGCGCCGTCAGGTCGAGACGAAGCCGTCAGATTGGGGTGGATGGGCTACGCTTTCAGATAAGTGTTGAGCTTGGAGAGGACCGAACTCCAGGCATAGCCGCGCTCCATCGCATGGCGGGCGGCGATGCCAAGGCCGGCGTGCTGGCCGTCGAGAATCTCGCAAATCCGGGCCACGAAGGCGTCCGCGCCATCGGCGACGAGCAATTCCGTGCCGGCCTGCGCGCGTACCCCTTCATAGGCGGGCGACGACGCGATCACGGGCTTGCCCATCGCCATGCCCTCCAGAACCTTGTTCTGGATTCCGCGCGCAATGCGCAGCGGGCAGACGATGGCGGCAGCGTTCGCCACGTACGGCCGCACATCCTCCACACGCCCGGTGACGTGCACGCCGGGTAGGCAGGCAAGGCCGCGCACGTCCTCGCCCGGATTGGCGCCGACGATCCAGAACTGGATGTTCGGAACGTGATCGCGCAGCTTCGGCATCACCTCGCGGGCGAACCAGATCACCCCATCCGCATTCGGCCAGTAATCCATGTTCCCTGTGAAGACGAGGCATGGGGCGCTATCGCCAAAAGGCGAAGGATAGGTCTTCTCGGGTGAGAAGCGCTCCAGCTCCACGCCGCATTCGACGGCGACGACACGATCCTCGTTCTCCGGCGAGAGCTCGCAAAAGCGATCGGCTTCAGGCTGAGACACGAAAAAGGTCCAGTCGCAGGCGGCGGCAGCTTCCCGTTCATATGCCAGCAACGTGCGTGCCTCGCGTGCCCACACCAGGCGCATGGGGAACGCCGCGCGGGCCGCGTATTCCGCCCATTTTTCGGAATCGATGTCCTGCGCATCGAGGATCTTGCGCGGGGCGCTTGCATGCAGCGCGTAGGGCGCCATGGCGACGGAATAGATGTAGATCACGTCCATCGGGATGCGCGCCATGGTTTCGTCCACCCAGGCCTGCAACGCCGGCGAATGATAGAAATCCGGCATCAGCGGCTTGCCCGGGCGGGCGTGCAGCAGGGCGCGGAATTTCTGGCGGCTCTTGTCGATCGGAAAGGCGCCGACGCTGGCGCATACGCCGCGCATGCGTTGCACATGCGCCATGTCGGCCGGATCATCCACCACGCAGCCGAGATGAATGTGGAAGTTCGGGCGCAGATGCTGGATCAGATTCCATCCGCGAATCTTTTCCCCCTTGTTGAGCGGCCAGGGGATGCGGTGGCTGATGAAGATGAGGTCACGCACGCGCGCGCTGCCGGCACGTCCGCGACAGCACAGGCAATAGTTTTTTGCTTCTTTTTTTCAAAAAAGAAGGCCTTCCTACCTGCGCCCGCTCAACGTCCACGTCTCGCTCCCCCGCTCCGTAAATTTCACCGGATACGCCATCGCCCCCTGATCGTTCAGCGCGCTGATCAGGCGGTATCTTCTCTCGGTGGGCACCACGAACATCATGAAGCCGCCGCCGCCCGCACCGGACACCTTGGCCCCGATCGCCCCTGCCTGCCGCGCCATCACTTCCAGCTTCTCGATCGTGGCATTCGTCACCCCCGGCGCGGTTCGCTTCTTCGCGAGCCAGGAACGTTCGAGAAGGGCGGCAACCGAAGGGATGTCGCCCATCATGATGGCGCGCTTCATATCGATCGCGTCCTGCCGCAACTGGTGCATCGCCTCCATCACGTCGGCGGTATGGGCGGTCAGGCCCTCCGTCTGCTGGCGGATGATCGAATCCGATGCGCGGGACTGGCCGGAAAACGCCACCACCAGCGAACTTTCCAGCTCCAGCGCCGTACCCTCGGAAAAGCGCAGCGGATTGACGATCACTTCGCCATCGCGCAGGAATTCCAGGAAATTGATGCCGCCGAACGCCGCGGAATACTGGTCCTGCCGCCCGCCGGCGAGGCCAAGATCCACACGCTCGATCTCGTACGCCAGATGCGCCACGTCGTAGCGCGCCAGCGGCAGATCCATGTAGGTGCGGTAGGCTTCGATCAGCGCGACGACGAGCGCGGAGGATGAACCAAGGCCGGACCCCATCGGTGCATCCACGGCGGTGGTGACGCTGATGAAGATCGGCTCGCCATCATTAAAATCGCGGATCATGCGTTCGTACACGCCGCGATGCAGCAGCAAGGTGCTGCGGGCGAGGCTCTCGGCGTCCGGGTGGGTTTCCTCACGCCCGAGGTCGCAGGCCTCGAAATACACCGCGCCGTCGTCTCGGGCGCGGATCGAGGCGAAGGCGTAGCGGTCGATCGTGGCGTTCAGCACGGCACCGCCATGCTGGCTGGAATAGCTCACGAGATCCGTGCCGCCGCCGGCAAGGCCCAGACGCAAGGGCGCGCGGGCGCGGACGACGGCGGTGCGGCGGCGGCGTTCAGCGAGAGGCATGAGAAAAACAAGAGAAAGCAAGCTCTTCTTTTTTGAAAAAAAGAAGCAAAAAACTTTTAATTGTTTTGCTCACGGGGGAGACAATCCTTCCAATACCCCGTCGAATAGGGCACACGGAAGAGGATGGAAAGTTACCTCTCGGAGCACCTGGCGGCGTCGGCCGAGGCGGCGGTGGCGCTCGCGGAGGACGCACGCGCGCGGCTGGTGCTGCACGAGATGGCGCACGCCATCCTGGCCAGCCTGAAGGCGGGGGGAAAACTGCTGCTGGCTGGGAACGGCGGCAGTGCCGCGGACACCCAGCATGTCGCCGCGGAATTCGTCAGCCGGCTCAACTTCAACCGCTCGCCTCTGCCCGCCCTCGCGCTGACGGAGAGCGGCCCGATCCTGACGGCCATCGGCAACGACTACGGCTTCGCCAGTGTCTTCGCCCGTCAGATCGCCGCTCTCGGCCGCGCGGGTGACGTGTTCTGGGCGTTCTCCACCTCCGGCAACTCACCAAACCTGATCGAGGCGCAGCAGCTCGCCAAGGGTCTGGGCCTTACCACGCTCGGTTTTGCGGGCGAGGCTGGCGGCGCCATGCTGGGCAATGTCGATCACCTGTTCCGCGCGCCCTCCTTCCAGCCGCAAATCGTGCAGCAACTGCACATCGCGGCTGCGCACGCCGTGCTCGGCGCGCTCGAGCGGCACATGTTCGCAGGCATGGTGCCCGCCTGATGAGCACGCGCCCGGCAACCCTGCGGCAATGCGCCATCCTGGCCGGTGGCCTGGCCACACGCCTGGGCGACATTGTGAAGGAGACGCCCAAGCCGGTGCTGGAGGTGGCGGGGCGCCCCTTCATCGCCTGGCTGATGCGCGAAATGCTGCGCTTCGGCGTGGACGAGTTCCTGATCCTCACCGGCCACCTGCCGCGCGCGGTGGAAGACGCGGTGCTCTCCGCCGCGGATTCGCTGCCCAAGCGGGTGCGCGTGGTCTTCTCCGAGGAGCCCCACCGCGCCGGCACCGGCGGGGCGCTGTTCCACGCCGCACCCCACCTGCACGACCGCTTCCTGCTGTGCAACGGCGACAGCCTGTTCGACTGCAACATCGGCGCCCTTCTCGCGGGCTTCGCCCAGGATGGGCCGGACGTGCTGGGCCGTATGATCGTGCGCGATGTCCCCGACGCGTCCCGCTATGGGACCGTGACGATTGATGGCGACCGCGTCGTATCCTTCAACGAACGGCCGGGTGCCTGGGCGGCTTCCGCTCCCGGCCTGATCAATGCCGGCGTCTACGCGCTCGACAAGCGGGTGGTGGATCATTTGATCGCGGATTGCTCGCTGGAGCGGGATCTGCTGGCACCGCTGGCGGCGTCCGGGCAATTGCGCGCCACGCAGCAGCACGGCTGGTTTGCCGATATCGGCGTGCCGGACGATCTTGCCCGCGCGCGGCGAGAGCTGGCTTCCTGCATGAACCGGCCGGCGCTGTTTCTGGATCGCGACGGGGTGCTGAACATCGATCACGGCTATGTCGGCAGCCGTGACCGCTGGGAATGGACCCAAGGCGCGCGTGAGGCGGTGGCGTTGGCAAGCGCGCATCATTGGCACGTGTTCGTGGTGACCAACCAGGCGGGCGTGGCGCGCGGCCTGTATGGCGAGCCGGAGGTGGATGCCCTGCTGACGTGGCTGGCCGACGAGCTGCGCCGCGCCGGCGGCACGCTGGATGATTTCCGCTACTGCCCCTACCATACGGAGGGTGTGGTGGACGCCTATCGCCGCGAGAGCGACTGGCGCAAGCCAGCCCCCGGCATGCTGAACGACCTGCTGCGCAGCTGGGAGCTGGATGCGCGACACTGCATCATGGTCGGCGACAAGGACACCGACATCCAGGCCGGGCGTGCGGCGGGGATGCGGAGTTATCTGTTCCCCGGCGGCAACCTTGAGGCGTTCGTCAGGCCGCTGTTGGGCGTTTCGTAGGCCGCGGCTCAGCCGGTCTCGCTGTGCAGGGTCATGTGGCAGGGAAGAAAGAACGTTCTTTTTTGAAAAAAAGAACCAAAAAACTTTTGCTCATTGGCGTGCGCTGCCGGTGAGGTACGCACCAAGTGTCAAAAGTTTTTTGCTTCTTTTTTTCAAAAAAGAAGGCCTTCCTTTTGTTGCATTTACCGCCCTAGCCGAGGTCCGCCGTCTCCGGTACCAGCAGCGTGCCTGTCTTGCACTCGGTCGACCCAAGATCGGCATCCGTGAGCATGCGCCACGTGCCGCCGGCGAGGATTTCGCTGGGGCGGAAGCGCGCCTTGTAGGCCATCTTGCGGCTCTCGGGCACCCAGTAGCCCAAATAGACATAGGGCAGATGCAGGGCACGTGCACGCTCCACCAGCCACAGGATCGCGTAGGTGCCCAAAGATCGCTTGGAAAGCTCGGGGGCAAAAAAACTATAGACGGCGGAAAGCCCGTCGCCGAGCCGGTCGGCGAGGCAGGCGCCGACGAGTTTGTCGTCCTCGTCGCGGAACTCGATCACCATGGTTTCGATCGGCGTATCTTCGACCATGGCGCGGTAATCGTAGAAGCTCATCGTGGCCATGTCGCCGTCGCCATGGCGGGCCTGCTGGTAGCGCTGGAACAGGCCGAATTGCTCGGCGGTGGCGCGCGCCGGCACCTCGAACCCCTCGGTGCCCTCATTGGCGCGGCTGACGCGGCGATGGCTCTTGTCCGGCTCGAAAATGCGCGTGTCGATACGGATGGGCACGCAGGCGGAGCAGTTGGGGCAGACCGGCGCGTAGGCGATGTTATGGCTGCGGCGGAACCCGGCGCGGGAGAGACGGTCGTGCAGGGAATCGGCATCGGGGCCGGTGATCTCGGTGACCACCTTGCGTTCGATCCGGCCCTGCACATAGGGGCAGGGCAAGGGCGCCGTCGTATAGAAGAATTGTGGCCTGCGCGGCGGCTTGTAGGTCATGCGTGCTACGAACTGGCTCCCACCCCTGAGGCGTTCAATTCGGCTTCCCGAGTTCGGCTCGCGTTACCCCGGCGAGCATCATGCAGCCAACATGAGCGGTCTGTGAAGCGGCGTTTGCGGTCGGCGCATCATTCAGGGGTCCAGTGTCACGGTGCCGGAAACCGTATCTGGGTTCGGGGGCAGGGTGATGGTAGATCCCCTGGCCCAAAGCCCCATCATGTCCCAGGCATGGGGGCTGAACAGGTTGCCGGATTGGCCTGGCGTGACGACGAAGCGGCTGGCATCGAGGTTGGCGAGATCGTAGACGCCGCGATAGGCGGCACCGTGCAGGGAGGTGAAATCCCCCAAATTGCCGTTGCCGCCGCGGAACAGCGTGGTGTCGTCGCCAGGCACGGCGATCCGGCGGGAGGCGAAGGCGCCGATCACCGGTATCTCGCCCAGGATCGGGTGCGCGAACACCGCCTGATGCACGCTGCCCCAGCGCCAGGCGGCGGGGTCCGGGCCGTATGTGGTGGCAAGCTCCTGCGTCGCGTCATGCAGGGCACGGCCCAACGCCGGGCGGCAATCGCCGCCGCACCAGGTGCCACCGGCCGGGTCGCCCAGCAGCCACGCCGCAAAACCGTCCCAGGGACCAGAGTCGGCTTGCGGGACGTGATTGGCCCGCAAGGTTTGCAACACGAAACGCTGCACGGCGGCGTTGAAGATCAGCGGCTGGGGGGCATCCATCGCCATCGTGCCGTCCCATCCGGCGAGCAATGCCTGGGCCTGGCCGGTGAGCCCGCCCTCGCGCGGCAGTGCGCGCAGGATGGGCAGAAGGTCGTGCGCGAAGACGCTGACATCGTCGGCCTGCATCGCCTGGAAATCGGCGGGCGTGAAGCTGGATTTGGCGCTGAGCAGTTCATGGATGCGGCGTGCGCGGATCGGGGCGGGGAAGTCGCGGCCGAGAAACACGGGGAAGTCCGGCGGTGCCGTGCGTTCGTTGGCGTTTTCCACCGTGCCGCTCGCGGGCGATACAAAATGCGGCAGCGAGTCGCCGCTGGCAAAGCCGGTCCAGTCATGCAGGCCGTCCGCCCCTGCCACGGGCACGCTGCCGTCCCCGCTCTTGCGAACCGGCACGGCGCCGGTGGTGAACAGCGCGATCGAATCGTGATCGGCAACGGTGAGGTTCTGCATCGGCGCCGTCATCAGCGCGGCGGCCTGGCCGGCTTCGGCCACGCTGGCCGCATGGTTGAGCGCGAAGATGCCGGGGGCGGCGCTGCCAAGCTTGAACGCGGCGGCGGAAAGCGCCAGCACCGGGTCGCCCGGCACTTTCCGGGCGCCGCTGAGCGCATCGCTGATCACCGGGCCATGGCGCGTGCTGCGCACGGTGAGCACCACGTCCGGCGCGCCGCGCACATGGATCACCTCGCGCCGTGTCTCGTAAGGGCGCGGCCCGTCGGGTGTTGCATACATCCCGCCGGGGAGGTCGGTTTCGACGAACAGGTCCTGGGTGTCGATGCCGGTGGTCGTAAAACTCCAGGCGATGTGGGCGTTGTGGCCGATCACCAGGAAGGGCAGGCCTGGGGCGGTGGCGCCGGCGAGAACGCCACCGGGGGTTTCGATTCGGGCCAGATACCAGATGCTGGGGAAGGAGAGGCTCAGATGCGGGTCGCCGGCGAGCAGCGGGGAGCCGGTTGCGGTGTGGTGGCCATCGACCGCCCAGGCGTTGGAGGCTTCGGCCGGCAGGGTGAAGGGCGCGGGGAAGTTTGGCAGCCAGTTCAGCAGGCCCTGGCGCATGGGCGTGGTGCCGCCGGGGGTAGAACTGTCTGGTGCGGGGGTGTCACGTTGGGGCGGCCAGAGTTGCAGCAGCTTGGCGATAGGTATCGTCCCGGAGAGGCGTGCACGGGAGAGTTCCTCGCGGAAATTGTCCGAGAGGTAGAGGGCGATGGTTTCGCTCCAGAGCAGGCTATCCACCGGGGTCCATGCCTGCGGAGCACCCAGAGGTAGGAACTCGGGGGCGGACCAGCGGCCCCGGGCAAGAATCCAGGCATTCACGCCGCGTGCGTAGGCGGTCAGCACGGCACGGATGGGTTCCGGCAGCGCGGCGTAGGAGGCTTGCGCGTGCTGGTACTCGCCGAGGATGCGCGAAAGGCGGTCCACGTTCAACGCGCGCGGACCGGCGAGTTCAGCGAGCCGGCCGGAGGCGGCGCGGCGCATCAGGTCCATCTGGAACATGCGGTCGCGCGCGTGAAGATAGCCCAGGGAAGCTGCCGCATCCTCCTCGGACCTGGCTTTGATCCGCGGGATGCCCCACTGATCCAGGGTTACCTGCACCGGCGCCGACAACCCGGCGATATGAAGCGTCTCGTTCCGTGGCGGCAGTGTCAGCCACGCGCCCAGCCAGAGCGCACACCCAAGAAAGACCAGTAGGCCGAGCAGCCCGCCTGCCCACGTGCCCAAACGAGCAAAAGTTTTTGCTTCTTTTTTCAAAAAGAAGTCTTCCTTTCTTTGGCTTGCTGAAAAAGAAAGATGTTCTTTTTTGAAAAAAAGAACCAAAAAACTTTTGCCTAATGCAGCCGTGGCGCGCGGAGAAAGCTCGACCGGTCTGCGGAGTGGATGGTGACATGGAGCAGTTCATCGTCGCGGCCGATGCTCATGCGCACGCGGGCGCCGGCGGTGCCGGCACTCCACACACGGCGCCACAGCCCCCCGAGATCGGTGACTTCGTCGCCATCCACGGCCACGATCCGGTCGCCGGCGCGCAGCCCCGCCTTGTCGGCGGGGCCGCCATCGGACACGCCGCCAACCACGACGGCATCGTCGCTCTCCATGGCGTAGAGGCCGAGCCACGGGCGGGCGGGGCGGTTGACTCGGCCGTGCTGGACGAGTTCGTCCAGGATCGGGGTGAGCAGGGCGGTGGGCACCACCATGTTCATGTCCACGCGGCGGCCTTTCTCGTCGCCTTGTTGCAGGATGAGGGAGCCCACGCCGAGCAGGCGGCCATCGGCGCCGATCAGGCCGGCGCCGCCCCAAAAGGGATGCGCAGGCGCTGTGAACAGCGCGTCATCGATGAGGTATTCCCAGTAGCCGGCGAATTCCTGGCGGCCCACCACCTGTGTTTCGATGGTTCGGTGGCGGCCGCCGGCGGCCGCCAGCAGCGCGGGGGCACCGATGTCCAGCGCATTGCTGTCGCCGATCTGCAGTTCCGGCACGCCCAGGCGGCCGAGCGGCTGCACAAGGCCGAAGCCGGTTTCAAAATCCACCGCCAGTGCGTGGCCCGGCACCGCCCAGCCATCGGTGGTTGTCAGCCAGATCGTGTCGGCTTCCATCACGAGATAGGCCATGGTCAGCACCAGGCCGCCGCGGATGCAGATCCCGTTGCCCGCGCGCTCGGTACCGAGCGTGCCGGCGGTGAACGCGTCGCCGGGGATATCCGCGCGCAGCCCGACCACGCTGCGAAGGCAGGCTTCCAGGTCGAAGCCGTAATCGCTGGCGCGCGGTTGCAGGTTGAGGGGAATATCGCGGTCGGTTTTGGCCATAAAATGCTTCTTGTCGCTGGCGGTGGGCAGAGGCGAGTATCGGCGCATAGGCATGGATCGCTCAATGGCGCGCCTGAAACTAAGTGGAACCCCGGCACTATGTGACAATCGGGAGGCCCGCGGTCTAGCCCGGCCCGATCCCGCGCCGGGGTATCTGCCCGTGCTGGATGGGCTGCGTGCCGGGGCCATCCTGCTGGTGGTGGCCTCTCATGCCGGCGTGACCTTTCTGCCGGGCGCCTTTGGGGTCACGCTATTTTTTTTCATCAGCGGTTATCTCATCACCCGGCAGCTTCTGCAGGCTTTGATCGCGCATGGGCGAGTCGGGCTTGGCGGGTTCTACCTGCGCCGCGCGCTGCGCCTGTTGCCGGCGGGCCTTGCCTATACGCTGGTGTCGGGATTGGCCTTCGCGGCGGCGGGCGGGGTGATCACGCCGCTCGGCTGGGTGGGCGCGCTGTTTTACGGCGCGAATATTTTCGATCTCTGGGTGGGTTATCGCTCCAGCCTGCCCGGCGTCCGCCACCCGTTCAACATCCTGTGGTCGCTGGCGATCGAGGAGCATTTTTATGCGCTGTGGCCGCTTGTGCTCGGCGGCGTCTGGCGCAGGCGGCAGATGGCCCTGTGTGTGCTGCTGGTGTGCCTCGCGGTGCTGGGCTGGCGGTGGATCCTGTTCGACAGCTGCGGCGGGTTCGCCTGGCCAACGCTGTGCGGCCGGTTTCATCTGGAGCCGGCCTGGCGATACAACCGCCTCTATCTGGGCACCGACGCCCGGATCGATTCGATCGCCTGGGGCGCGCTTCTGGCGATGGCCGAGCACCGCCGTTCCGCGTGGGTGGCGCGGGCAGCCCGATCCGGCATTGTGGCGCCCGCCGGGATGGCAGTGCTGGCCCTATCCTTTCTGCTGCCCGGCGAATTTGCCCGTCACGTTCTGCGCACAACCCTGCAGGGCGTGAGCTTGCTGATAATGTTTCCGGCGCTGCTGGGAGGCGTCACGATCATTGGCCGCCTTCTCTCGGCGCGGCCGGCGCTGCTGGTCGGGCGGCTCAGCTACTCGCTGTATCTCTGGCATTGGGGCGCCTTCGCCCTGGCCGACAGGCTGGCGGGTGCGCACAGGAGTGCCTGGCTTGCCATCGGCCTGCCCTGTGCCGTGCTGTTGGCAGCCTTCTCCTACATCTGTATTGAGCGTCCCATGCTCCGGTTGCGCCGGCGCGCGGGCAGCCACGTTCCTCTGAGCATCACCGCGCAGGAACCCCAGGAGGCCCGCCATGCCGCGCGTTGAACGCGAGATCAGCTATCTGCTCGGGGGCGCCTTCCATCGCCTGGCTTTCACTTGCTGGGGCGATCCGCATTTGCCTGCGGTGCTCTGCGTGCATGGCCTCAGTCGCAATGGGCGGGATTTCGATGTGCTGGCGGAGAGCCTGTCGGATCGTTTCCATGTGCTCTGCCCGGATCTGCCTGGGCGCGGCCGCTCCGGCTGGCTGCCCGATCCGGCGATGTATACGCCCGTGCACTATGTGCAGGCGCTGGCGCATCTGCTGGCCGTGATCGGCCGTCCGGTGGACTGGATCGGCACGTCGCTGGGTGGCATCTGCGGCATGCTGACGGCCTCTCTGCCCGGCAGCCCAATCCGCCGGCTCGTGCTGAACGATATCGGGCCGTTCCTGCCGAAGGCGGCGCTCGCACGCATTGTGGAATATGTCGGCACAATCCCGGATTTCGGCAGCGTCGGGGAGTTGGAGGCTTATCTGCGGCGTGTGCATGCGCCTTTCGGCGCTCTGAGCGACGCAGACTGGGCGCAGATGGCGCGGTATTCGGCGCGCACGCGGCCGGATGGGCGGATCACCCTGCATTATGATCCGGCGCTGACCATTCCGCTGCTGCAAACGCCGCCCGCCGATCTGGACATGTGGGCGGTGTGGGACCGGATCACCGCGCCTATGCTCACCCTGCGCGGCGCGCAGAGCGACTTGCTGCTGGCCGAAACGTTCGCGCGTATGGGAGAGCGCTCGGCCACGCATACTGTGGAGGATGCGGGGCACGCGCCGGCGCTGATGGATTCGCCGACGATTGGGGTGATCCGGAGGTTTTTAGAAGAAGATGTTCTTTTTTGAAAAAAAGAACCAAAAAACTTTTGTCCGTTCAGCTACGCCGTGTGTTCGCCGTGTCGGATCGTTGTGAAGGCAAAGAGTAAAAGTTTTTTGGTTCTTTTTTCAAAAAAGAACATCTGTCTTCACTCTTGCTGCGCCTCAATCCGCGCCACCCCGGCCCTCACCGCCGCCACATAGCGGCAGGCAATCGGGTCGGCGATATCGTTGCGGTCGTACATCTCGAACTCCGCGAGCTTGCGGATGGCGACGTCGCTTGGGTAGCCGCGCCGCAGCTTGGCGTGCCAATGCGCGCGCGACCGTGTGAAGTAGTGATTGATGCGGCAGACGCCGTAATTGGGCGCCTCCAGGCTCAGGCCCGGCACGATGCCGCCCTGTTCGGGCGCTGGCCACCACTGCATCGTTCGGCCGGCGGTATTGCAGTAGCTGCCCAGGCGGTCGCCGCTCAGGTCGAAGCAATGCGGGTTGAGGCAGCGTGAAGCGAAGCCTGGGCGGATGATGGATTTCACGTGTCGCGATGGAAAGAAGTCCGGCCCTGCGCGCCGGCAGAAGCTCTCGAGCACAAGGCCTTCGGGAAAATCGTCATGCCCGTCTGAGCCGTAGATCGCCCAATGGACGGCGATACCGCTCCAGCCCTCGTAGCGGGCGAGCAGCGTATTGATGGGCTCATCCGCCGTCGGGATCACGAACTCGTCGGAATCGACGAAGGCGATCCAGTCGAATTCCAGCTTGTAGGCCTCGCAGGCAGCCTCGTAAGCGGAAACCTGGGATCGGCCGGAGCTATCCGGCCAGAAATGGTAGCGGATATCGTGCAGGGTGGCGGCGGCCTTGATGATGGCGTCGGTGCCGTCATTGGAGCCGTTGTCGAAGATGATCTGGGTGTCGAAGCCGGCCAGGGCATGGAAGGCGATCCATTCGGCGATGTCGCGGGCTTCGTTGCGCACGATCAGGCAGATGGCGGATTTCATGGGACTCCGGAGACTTGGCACAAGAAAGAAAGGCCTTCTTTTTTGAAAAAAAGAAGCAAAAAACTTTGAGTGCGCTGTCGCGGACTCGTCGGCAGCGTACGCCATAAGGGCAAAAGTTTTTTGCTTCTTTTTTTCAAAAAAGAAGACCTTCCTTCCTTACCCTCAAACCCCTTGTCCCCGAGCCTGCAACCCCCTAACTGCGGCGCATGACCGACACGCCCGAACATCCTGAAACCCACTCTGAATCCGAGTCAGCGCCGGACGCTTTGATGGCCGAGGCCGCCCGCCGGATCGCGGCGCTGGAATCCGAGTGCCAAGAGTTCCGCGATAAATGGATGCGCGCCGAGGCCGAGACGCAGAATGTGCGCGCCCGCGCCAAGCGGGAGGTGGATGAAACCCGCCAATACGCGGTGCAGAAATTCGCCAAGGATGTGGTGGAGGCGGCCGAGAATTTGCGCCGCGGCCTGAGCAGCCTGCCCGCCGCCAAGCCCGATGAGCCGGATATCGTGACCAAGCTGCGCGACGGGTTCGAGGGCGTGGAGCGCAGCTTTGTCGGCCTTCTGGAGCGCAACGGCATCGTGGGTGACGATCCGGTGGGCAAGCCGTTCGATGCCAATCTGCATCAGGCGATGGCCGAGCAGGCGAGCTCTGAACATCCGGCCGGCACGGTCGTTCAGTCCTGGAGCCGCGCCTGGACGCTGAACGGCCGTCTGCTGCGCCCGGCGATGGTGGTGGTGGCCAAGGCGGATACGGCGGCGCCGCAGCAGGTGGATACAACCGCCTGAGGCGCTGGCGGCATCGCCCTATTTGTAGAAAATGCTGACCGCCACCGTGCTCGGCGTGCCGATTGTCGTCGTGTCGGTATCGGCAAGGCTGCCGGAGGTGGCGTCGAACGCGATCCCGGCGGTGAATACCAGCCCGACCTCGGCGCTGAATCGCGCGCATTGGCCGGCCGGTACCAGTTCCCGCAGAGTCGGGGTGCTGGAGCCGACGGTGGGGGCGGTGGCGGAACTGAACACGCGGAAGAAGATCGCGGCCGATCCGCTGTTGCAGGCTTCGTAGCCATAGACCATGCCGGCGCTGGTCTTGACGCTGGTGGCCATGGCGGAGGACGCGGCATTGAGGGCGGATAGATAGGAGAACCCGCCGCTGGAGACAGCCTGAAGATAGGTCGGCAGGTTGGTGTTGGTGGTGACATAGAGGCGGCCGCTGCCGTCGCAGGGCACCGCACCCTGCTGGCCCGCGCCGAAGCTGGGCAAGGTGGTGGCCGATTGGCAGCCGAGCAGGGCGGTGTTGGTGGCGGTTGCCGCGGCCGGCGTCACCGGCGCATTGATGGTGCTGGTGGCCGCCCCGGACGGCAGCGGCAGCGCGGCGGCTGAGATCGCCTGCGTGGCCGGCAGGTTCGTGACGCTGACGGAGCCGATGGCATTGCTTCCGGCTGGCAGCGCCGGCAGCGATGAAACCCCGACCGACCCGGAGACGGGTTGCGTGGCCGGCAGGTTGGACACACTGACCGACCCGATCGCATTGCTGCCTGCGGGCAGCGCGGGCAGAGACGTCACCCCGACGGTGCTTCCAGTGGCCAGCCCGACACTCCAGTTGCCGGCCTGGCTCACGCTTCCGCTGATCGGCTGGGTGGCGGGCAGGTTGGAGACGCTGACGGAGCCGATCGCATTACTCCCCGCGTTCAGCCCGACGCTCCAGCTCCCCGCCTGGCTGACGGCACCCACGGTATGCGTGCCCGATCCCAGCGCGACGCTGAGCGCGCCGCCGCTGATCAGGGCATCGAGCGCCGAATCGGTAACAGGCAGGCGGTTGCTGGCCGAAACCGCGCTGCCGCCCAGCATCATGGATTGCGCGGTGTTGCTGCCGCCGAAATTGCACGGCGCCACGCTGGTTCCGCTGGGGCAGAAGATGGTGACGGCCGGCATACGGTTACGCCCGTCCGGCGAGATGAAGCTGCTTTGCGCCAGGGCGGCGCAGGGCAGCAGGCACAGCGGGACAATCGTCATTGCACGGCGCAATGTCATGCGGAGGACTCCTCTCGGTGGTGTGATGTGGGATGGCGCCGCGTGAGCCGGGGCGTGCGCAGGGTCGGTGGAGGCTGCACCCCAAGCGGGCAGGGTGGCGCCGAACCTAGCGGGCGATGGGGCAACTGGGCAAAGAAAATGTTGCTCTTTTGTTCCACGCGCTGTGCTGGATGACGCCGCTGGGATGTGCACGGCCTGGATGAGCCATCTTGCCGAGGGTCAACCCCTTGTGCTTGGGGCGCCCGCTCAATACATCCCCGCTCAGAGATAAAGGGCCGCGTGCGGTGCTTCGGGCCGCATCCGGCCGCTAATGAGGAGTTTGTCGCGTATGAGCAAGGTGATCGGTATCGACCTGGGCACGACCAATTCGTGCGTGGCGATCATGGAGAGCGGCGACGTCCATGTGATCGAGAATAGCGAGGGCGCCCGCACTACCCCCAGCATGGTCGCGTTTTCCGAAAGCGGTGAACGCCTGGTCGGCCAGGCGGCAAAGCGCCAGGCGGTGACCAACCCCGCCAACACGTTCTATGCAGTCAAGCGCCTGATCGGCCGCCGCTACGATGATCCGCTGGTGGCCAAGGACCGGGGCTTGGTGCCGTACGCCATCGTGAAGGCGGATAATGGCGACGCCTGGGTGGAAGCCCGCGGCGAGAAATACGCGCCGGGCAAGATCAGCGCCGACATCCTGGGCAAGATGAAGGAAACGGCGGAAGCCTATCTCGGCGAGAAGGTCACCCAGGCGGTGATCACCGTGCCGGCCTATTTCAACGACGCCCAGCGCCAGGCAACCAAGGATGCCGGCCGCATCGCCGGGCTGGACGTGCTGCGCATCATCAACGAGCCGACAGCCGCGGCGCTGGCCTATGGCATGGACAAGAAGAACGGCGGCACGATCGCGGTGTACGACCTCGGCGGCGGCACGTTCGACGTCTCCGTGCTGGAGATCGGCGACGGCGTGTTCGAGGTGAAATCCACCAATGGCGACACGTTCCTCGGCGGCGAGGATTTCGACGCCCGCGTGATCGATTACCTGGCCAGCGAGTTCAAGCGCGAGCAGGGTATTGATCTACGTAACGACAAGCTCGCGCTTCAGCGGCTGAAGGAAGCCGCCGAAAAGGCAAAAATAGAACTCTCCTCCGCGAAGGAGACCGAGATCAACCTGCCCTTCATCACCGCCGACGCTTCCGGGCCGAAGCACCTGGTGATGAAGCTGTCGCGCGCCAAGCTGGAAAGCCTGGTGGATGACCTGATCACCCGCACGCTGGATCCCTGCCGCGCCGCGCTGAAGGATGCCGGGGTTTCCGCCTCCGACATCAACGAGGTGATCCTCGTGGGCGGCATGACCCGCATGCCCAAGGTGATCGAGGCCGTAAAACAATTCTTCGGCCGCGATCCCGCCCGCAACGTGAACCCCGATGAAGTGGTCGCCATCGGCGCCGCGATTCAGGGTGCGGTGCTGCGCGGCGACGTGAAGGACGTGCTGCTGCTGGATGTGACCCCCCTCTCGCTGGGTATCGAAACCCTGGGTGGCGTGTTCACCCGGCTGATCGACCGCAACACCACGATCCCGACCAAGAAGAGCCAGGTCTTCTCCACCGCCGACGATAACCAGGGCGCGGTGACGATCAAGGTGTTTCAGGGCGAGCGTGAAATGGCGGCCGACAACAAGCTGCTCGGCCAGTTCGACCTGGTGGGTATCCCGCCCGCGCCGCGCGGCATGCCGCAGATCGAGGTGACGTTCGATATCGATGCGAACGGCATCGTCAGCGTCAGCGCCCGCGACAAGGCCACCGGCAAGGAGCAGCAGATCCGTATCCAGGCCAGCGGGGGCCTATCGGATGCGGATATCGAGCGGATGGTGAAGGAGGCCGAGGCGAATGCCGACGCCGACAAGAAGCGCCGCGAGATGGTGGAGGCCAAGAACCACGCCGAGGCCATGGTCCATCAGGTGGAAAAGAGCCTCAAGGAACACGGCGACAAGCTGCCCCCGGCCGATCGCACCGAAGCTGAATCGGCCATGGCGGCGGTGAAGTCCGCCATGGATGGTACAGACCCCGCTGTGCTGAGTGCGGCCACCGACAGGTTGAGCCAGGCGGCGATGAAGATCGGCGAGCATGTCTACAAGGCGGAGGCCGCCGCCGGGGCGGCAGCCGGCGGGCCGGGTGCCCCCGGTGCCACGGACAACGTGGTCGATGCCGAGTTCGAGGAACTCGACGAAAACAAGAAGAAGTCAGCCTGAACCTTGGGCCGGGGAAGGTGGCGAGCCGGACGGTGCGTGAGACCGTTCGGGTCGCGACCAGCCCTGGCCTGACGTTTGCCTGATACAAAGCCCATGTGGCTGGAGCCTTGAAGAGAGAGTGTTCTTTTTTGAAAAAAAGAACCAAAAAACTTTTATGCCTTTGCGCATGCTGTCGGCGAGACGCGCGCCAACAGGCAAAAGTTTTTTGCTTCTTTTTTTCAAAAAAGAAGACCTTCCTTGTTAAGGGTCACAGCATCCCGGTTCTGGGTTAAGGGTTCCGATGGCCAAGTCAGATTACTACGCGACGCTGGAAGTGCCGCGCGAAGCGGCACCCGAGGACCTCAAAAAGGCCTATCGCAAGCTCGCCATGAAATACCACCCGGACCGCAACCCGGGCGACAAGACGGCCGAAGCGCGCTTCAAGGAAGTGAGCGAAGCCTACGAGGTGCTGAAGGACGAGCAGAAGCGCGCCGCCTATGACCGCTTCGGTCACGCGGCCTTCGAGCAGGGTGGCCCAGGGGCTGCCGGCGGCTTCGATTTTTCGGGCGCGGGCGGCTTAGGCGACATCTTCGATCAAATGTTTGGCGATTTCACCGGCCGCGGCGGCGGGCGTAGCCGCACACGCTCTGGCGCGGATGTGCAGGTTCAGGTGGAAATCGACCTGCCCGCGGCTTTTGCCGGCACCAAGACGCCGGTGCGCGTGCCCACGCGCGTGACATGCGAGGCCTGCAAGGGCGCCGGCACTGCCGATGGGCAGCGCGCGGCCGACACCTGCACAACCTGCAACGGCGCCGGCAAGGTGCGCGCGCAGCAGGGGTTTTTCCTGATCGAACGGACCTGCCCCACCTGCGGCGGCGCCGGCCGCGTGATCCGCAATCCCTGCCGGGTCTGCCAGGGCGCCGGCACGATTCAGCGCGACCGCACGCTTCAGGTGACCATCCCCGCAGGCGTGGAGGATGGCACGCGCATCCGCCTTCAGGGCGAGGGCGAGGCTGGCGGCCAGGGTGCGCCGAATGGCGATCTGTATGTTCATGTCGCGATACGGCAGCACCCGCTGTTTCATCGCGAGGGCGCGCATGTGTTTTGCGAGGTGCCGCTCCGCATGAGCCAGGCGGCCCTGGGTGACGAGATCGACGTGCCGGCCATCGATGGCACGCGCCAGAAGGTGAAGATCCCGGCGGGCACGCAGACCGGCACGCAGTTCCGTCTACGTGGCCGCGGCTTTTCGGTGCTGCGCAGCACGGCACGCGGCGACATGGTGGTGCAGACGAAGGTGGAGACGCCGCTTCACCTCACCAGGCGCCAGCGCGAGCTGCTGGAGGAGTTCGAGGGAGAGGCCCGCGGCCATGGCAAGGGCAGCCCGGAGCACGAGGGTTTTTTTGCCAAGATGAAGGAATTTCTCGCGGGGCGAGACTGAACGGGGGACAACCCGTCATACACGTGGCTTATTTGTGTCACAGATCAGAAACGACACAGCTTCGTGAATGTCGCAATTGACAGTTGTAATTTCGCCACGCGGTGCCTTATGTAGGGCAGCACCAAGCCGAGGCGCACCCCCCCCGCGCTGGCGGCAGGTGTCAAAGGCGGCGCAGCCCTCCCCCCCGGGCTGCGCCGCCTAAATTTTTTGGGCATTGCCNNCTGGGTATGCGCTGCCGGTTGGGTCCGCGAGTGCTCGTTAAAAGTGTTTTGCTTCTTTCCTTCAGAAAAGAAGGCCTTTCTTTCTTCCAACACGATCGGTGCCGCAGACTACTGGCTAGCACCATCCCCGCTGAGCGGACCGACTGCGCCCTTGAGGGTATTGCCCTTGAGCAGAGCCTCGGTGGCGGTGACGTTCACAACGAAATTCGTATGGTAGTCGCCGTCGTTGGTAAAATGATTGCCTTCGATGGTGATCTCGGCGGTCGGCTGATCCACGCCTTCGGCACCGATGGAGATGGCAGCGCTGTGATTGCCGGATTTGGGGCCTTTTTCCATCGTGTTGTCACGCACGATGACGGTGCCGCCATTCGGTGCCTCGATCAGGTAGCTGGCGGTGCCATCCGGACCGTCTTCGATATCGCACCCGGTGACCACCGTGCGGCGCGCGCGTGACTTGATATCGTGACCTTCGCGAGTCTGGCGGAAGATGCTTTTCTCGACATCAAGCTCGGCGATGCGCCCGG
>PKZM01000006.1 GCA_003133065.1 Acetobacteraceae bacterium | reverse complement strand
CTCGCCGGCCCCAACGGCACCCAATCCATCCCCGCCTTCGATGTGAACGTGATCGACACCACCAGTTGCGGCGACGCCTTCTGCGCCGGCACCGTCGCCGGCCTCGCCCAAGGCTGGCCCCTCGAAAAAGCCTGCCGCCTCGGCACCGCCACCGCCGCCCTCGTCGCCCAAGGCCTCGGCACACTCGGGAAGCTGGATGGGTTCCGCCAGGCCACGGAAATGATGCTGAGCGACAGATAACCCGAAGGCGGACTCATCGCTTTTCCGCCCGCCCCCACGTGATCCGCATCGGCGTAAAGAAAAATTTTACCACGACGACACAAAGGCACGAAGGCTTGCACGAGGAAATATCCTTATGGTTTTTCTTCGTGAAATCCTTCGTGTCTTCGTGGTTGAATCTCTCTTTCTTCCTACGCGGGAAGCGCCGCGATGCCGTCCAACTCCCGCACCGCCAACCACGCCAGCGCCACCTGCATCGGCGTCGCCACACGCCGCGCCGCCACACCCGACAATGCGGAAGATTGCAGCCTCCTGAACCCGCCCAGCGGAAAGAACGGCACATGCGCAATCCCGTCGCGCGCCAAATCAGTGGACGACGTCCACCTTCGCACGTCTCCGCCCCAACAGGCGCATCTCGTCATCCGCATGTGTCGCCCCCACGCCACGAGCGCCAAAAACCCGCGCCAACCCCCCGCCGCCGTCTCGCTACACCCCCAAGTTTCGCCTAGCATCATACCGTAGCCGCCGATCGGGGCAGTTGCATGGTGCGAGGTCGGCACGTGCGTCGGATGTCGCGGTCCTGGCCCTGCATCGCCACCATGGCGATTGCCGCCCTGCTCACGGCCAACGCCGCCAACGCCCAAACCCCGCCCGCCCACGCCGAGCGCGATCGCTTCCCCGCCAACGCCCCGGCGGAAACCCTGCTGCACATCGCCCAGCCCGGCCGCTACGCCATCAGGGTGCATAGCGCCACCGGCACCGCCATCGATCTGATCGACATGATCACCGGCCCCACCGATCCCGCCGGCGCCCCCGGCAGCACCGACGGCCGCCTGGACCTGCTTCTCGATTCCGGCACCTACAAGCTCCGCCTGCACCCCGCCGCCGGCGCCCAGGGCGACATCACCCTCCATATCGACCCCTTCACCGATGCGGCCCCCGCCGCAACCTTGCCCGCCGACAGCGAAACCGACGCAACCCTTACCGACTTCCAGCAACGCTCCTTCTGGTTCACCGCCGCCCCTGGGCAAACCCTGCACCTGGAAGCCGCCGGCCGCGCGCTTGCCGATTTCCGCCTCTGGCGCAACGGCCGCGACCTGATGGACCTCACCCCCACCGAAACCCTGATCGAGCCCACAAAAGGCCACCCGCTCCACGACCTGCTGATCACTGCCACAATCCCCGCCGGGGTCTACCGCGCCACCGCCTATGGCGGCCCCGCACTGCCCTGGGCCGACGGCACACAAAACATGCCCTTCCACCTGCGCGGCGGCGCGCCAGACACGCTGCGCCTCGGCTGGGCCGGCGGCCAAATCGGCCCCTTCGGCAGCCAGGTCTACCGCGCCGCCGGCACCGACACGCTCTTCCGCCTGTACATGGAAGGCCCCGCCACCCTTTTCGCCGATGGCCAGGCCGCCGAGATCGACAAGCGCAGCCGCATCCCGCAAGCCGAAATCCAGACAGGCCAATCCCGCACCGGCCACTGGATCGAAATCCACGGCCCCGAACACACGCCCTTCCAGATCCGCGCCCTGCGGATGCCCGCCACAACCTCCGTCTCCGGCCCCGGCGACGTCTTCCTCACCGCCAACACCAGCGGCTTCGGCGGCGACAGCGTCCCCGCGACCCTCGTGCTCGCAAAGCAGGTCAAATCCGGCTTCACCGTCATCGGCTCCACGGCGCCGGAAATCACCCCCGGCACCGCCTGGCGCCGCCGCTTCAACCTCGCCGGCCCCGTCAGCATCCTCTTCCACGCCCCCACCGGCGGCAAAATCGCCGCCACGCTCACCGGCGTGCCCCTGGACGTGCTGGATCTCACCGCGCTGGACAGCCTCGGCCGCCACCCCCCGATCGCGCCGGAAACACCCGGCCTGTGGAACATCCCGGCCGGCTGGTACGAACTTCTCCTCATCCCCCACGGCGCAGCCGCCGGAATCGCCGATCTCACCATCGGCACCCCCGGCGTCACCACCGCCATCGGCCCACCGGGCCCGGATTCCCCCGCCATCACCTTCGGCACCCAGTCCCTGGCGTGGGAAGACCGGCTCCGCCTGTTCGGCAACACCACGCCAGGCGGCCGCATCAGCCTCGATGCCCGCCCCACCCCCGTCGACCTCGATGAGGGGCCGCTCCGCATCGCCCAGCAGCCCGGCGAATCCCTCACCATTCCCATCAAGCCCGGAACCGGCACGCTCACCGCCACGGAATTCGGCAAAGGCCCCGTCCCCGTCACCACCAGCGCGCCCATCGGCACTTTCACGCCCGATACCGCCATGGCCGAGCTACCGGCGCCGGACCACCCGCGCCTCGTCGCCCTCTCCTGGAAAACCCCGCCGGCGCCGGCCCCGATCATCGTGCCGGAACCGGAAGCCGCCCGCCCCACGCTTGCCGCCGGCACGCAGCACTTCATCGATCTGGCCAACGGACAACCACAAAGTTTTACCCTCACCGTTGCCACCGGCGGCCTAATGCGCGTGGAAACGCTCGGCCGCCTGCGCACCACCGGCGCCATCGGCACAAATTTCATCCCGGAGCTGAACGCCGCCACCGCCAACGGCGTCGGCCAGAACATGCTGCTGCAAGGCTTCCTGCGTGCCGGAAGCTACCGCGTGGATGTCACCGCGGAAAACTCCGCCGGCCACACCGGCATCACCGCCGCGCCCGCCCCCCTGCTCGCCACCCCCACCCTGCTGCCCGGCGGCACCGTGCGCGCCACCATGCAAGCCGGCAGCGGCCTCGCCGTCCCCATCGCCATCGCCGCCGCCGGCAGCTACCGGATCGAACTGCTCGGCCAGTCCCGACAATTCACCGCCCGCCTGGAGGATTCCGGCTTCTGGCCCTTCGCCGCCGCCGCACCCCTGGATACCACCACCCAGGACCTCGCCCCCGGCCCCTTCCGCCTCCTCGTCCTGCCCGAACAACCGATGCCCGCGCCGTCATCCGCCTCACCCGGCTCGAACCACCCCCAAAACTCACCGGCCACGGCCCCCACCCCCTGCCCTTCGATTCCCCCCAATCCTTCACCTGGCGCGAACCCGCCGGCCG
>PKZM01000055.1 GCA_003133065.1 Acetobacteraceae bacterium | reverse complement strand
GGGTCTGGGGCCTTTCGGCCCCAGCGGGGGGTCCAGGGGGGCAGAGCCCCCCTGGCCTAGCCTCTCCGCCAGCACCCCGCCCGCCGCGCCTTGCGGCCCCGGCGCCGCCCGGGTATATGCCGCGGCTCGGTCGGAGTGTAGCTCAGCCTGGTAGAGCACTGTGTTCGGGACGCAGGGGCCGGAGGTTCGAATCCTCTCACTCCGACCAGGTTTTTCCACGCTTTCAACTGCGCCCGGATATGGCTTCAGGCTGCGGCTGGACGCGCGATTGCCCGCGCGCGCACGTCGAGCACTTCTATGCCGATCAGGACGCCGGACTGGTCAAAGTCGACCATGACGCCAGGCGCGATTTCTTCGGTGCGAACGGACGGCACGCCATCGGCGGCAAACCGGATGAACATCGCGTCGGCTTCGGGATCGTAAGTGGTGCGGATCATATCTTGGCTCCCCGGTCGAAATGCGCGGTAATGACGAAAACATCGGCGCCATCTGGGCGGTGCGCAACCCGAAGACGCGCCCGCCAAACTCTGCGATCGCCTTGTAGGACAGGCTTATGCCAGGGCGGCGCGGGTCCGGGACGGTTGCCGCCGGACTGATGAGCGTCGCTTCGATCCACTCAGCACGCAGGCCGCGCAGGGCGATGGCTTCTTGTGCGTGGATGCTCAGCTTGATCATTTTTTGCTGCAACGATCCAGGGTTTATGGCCCCAGGGCTTTTGCCGCATCTTTGTAGCCGTCGATGACCTGGGTTTCCAGGTTGGCGATGGAGGCGGCGTAAGCGAATGCGATGCGCACGTCCCCGATGCCGCGGCGGATATCTTCCTCGGGCATGGTAGCCAGGTCGGGGGCGGAGAGATTGCCGTAGCTGGCCAGGCTCACCCATTGGTCGCGCGCCCTGGCGAGAAGATCGTTCAGGGCTTGCTGGCGTGTGTAGGCGGTGGAGAGTGCGCTGACTTCGGCGAAGCTGAGCTGGGTGAGCGCCTGGGTGGCCAGTGCCGTCGCCCAGGCCGTTTGCGGCAGCACGGGGAAGCGCCGCATGGAGGGAGGGTCGGGGAGTTTGGCGGATTGGTGATGCAGGAGGGCTTCTCCCGCCTCCGCCATGGTCCGCAGCCATGGCAGGACTGGTGCTTCCTGCGCCATGACGGTGCTGAGTTTCTCGCGGTTCCCGGTGAGCTCGGCGATGAAGTCGGCGCGGGCGTGGCGGGCGAGTTCGGCGTTGCGGTGGCGCTCCACGAGGCCTTGCAGCGCGAGGGCGATAAGGATGCCGCAGGTGACGGTGAACAGTTCGGCCGTGAAGGCGCGCAGGTGGGCGAGCCGGCTTACGGTTTTTGTGGGGTCGGGTGGGGCGGCATCCTCCACGGGCGGGCTCCAGCGTTTTGCTGGTGGATCATAGGGTTGGGTGCGGAACCGGCAAGGCGCGCATGGGGCGGGGCGGAGAGGAAGCGGCGGCCGGGCTCGTCGATGAGCCGGGTGGCCACGTGGGCAGCCGCGAGCAGCAGGGCGAGCATGCCGAGTGACGTTGCCGCATCGGCGCAAGCGGGCGGCAGGATGAGGCGCGCGGCGGCGCGTGTGACGTCGATCGGGTGCAGCAGAAAGATGTGCAGCAAATAGAGGGCGTAGGAGATCTCGCCGAGCCACACTGCGGCGGGCCTGGCCAGTAGCATGGCCGGCCCGGTGCGGGCGCAGGCGAGGCACAGCACGAGGGCGGGGAACAGCGGGTAGATCGCGAGGTCGGACGCGCCGGTGAGGAGCAGGGCGGCCAGCGCGAGAAGGACGAGCAGGGTGGAGGCGGGATGCGCGGCGAGGCGGCGCGCCGGCGCCCAGGCCGCGAGGCGGCAGATGGCGATGCCGATGATGAAACCGGCCAGGCAGCGCATGAGCGGGCCGGGTGTTTCACCGTCTGACACGTCCAGCATGCGCGGGTGGCCGGGTGGTGCCGGCAGCCAGGTCACGGCGACCAGAAGCAGGGCGGAAGCGGCGATGCATGCAAGCGCAATGCGGGCGTGCCGGCGGCCGAGCATGGCGGCAGCCAGCAGCGGGAACGCGATATAGGCGGCACATTCCGCGCTGATGGACCAACTGGGGCCGGTGATGCTGGGGGCGACGCCCCAGGCCTGTACCATGGCGAGGTTGGCGGCGATGGTGGCGGCCGGGTGGGCGAGGGGCACGGCGATCCAGGGTCGCGGCAGGGCGAAGGTGCCGTAGCGCAGCTGGGTGTAGATGAGGCGCGCGGCGAGGATGGTGACGTAGAGCGGGTAGATGCGGGCGAAGCGCCGCCATAGGAAGCGCGCGCAGGCGGCGGGCTGCGCGCCCTGGGTGAACCAGGCGCCGTAATTCAGCGCGAGGACAAAGCCGCTGAGGATGAAGAAGATATCCACGGCCAGGTAGGCGCGGCCGAGCAGCCGCGCGGGCGTGCCATGGATCAGGGCGCCCGGCAGGAGAAGGTGATAGGCGGCGACGGCCAGGGCAGCCGCACCGCGCAGGCCGGTGAGTGGTTTGATGTCGGCTTTGGCATCCATGCACCAGCGCAACGCGCAACGCATGAAATGGACGCATAGCTGTCGGGCGCGCACTCAGCCCGGCACGCATCGCCCTCGCTGCGCAATCGTGCAACAATACTGGTTTCGATACTACTTCCGCCCCTCTATGAGAGATGGAGCATATTCATGAGCCGGATGTCGCTTTGGTTTCGGGCCGGGATGGCCAGTTTTGGCCTGGTCGCATCCGCCGCGTATGCGCAGGCGGCGTCCGTGCCGCCGACTGCGGGCACCTATAATGCGGAGGCGGTGTATACCGCGGTGACGCCCACTGGCGGGGCAACGGATTGCCCGACCCCCGGCTCCGATTTCAGCTTTGTTTTCGTCTATCCCGGGCCGGCGAAGGCCGGTGCCATGACCTACCAGTCGCAGATAAAATCGGGGTCCAGCGGGATCAACAAGATCGTGTTTCCCAAGACGCCGGCGGCGGGGGTGACCGCGTGGAGCGGCACGGCTACCTTGGAGAACAGCCTTTCCGCGACCACCGGGACCGCGAAGTTTTCCGCGACGCTGCAATTCTTCGATGCGAATTCCTTTGCTGCGATGTTCACCTTCGATGAGAAAGTGGCGAGCGGTGGCAGCTGTGATGAAACGATTTTGTTGACGTTTATCAAGCTCTAAAAAACGCCTAACCCAAGCGTACGCCGCCGGCGAGCCTCGCTGCCAAAGATAAAAGTCTTTTGCTTCTTTTCTTCAGAAAAGAAGATCTTTTTTCTTTCTTCCTGCCACCGTCATTTCAGCGGCGCCAATATATCCCCCAGCCTATCCGGCGTGCCGGCGATGCGTTGCAGATGCGGGTAGCGCAGGCCGCCGTGGTAGTCGATCGGCACGTCGCTGTAGCGGTTGCCGCGGCGCAGGAGCAGGGTGAGCGGGGCGTGGGTGGTGGCGGATGCGGTGATCGCATCGCTGAGCACGGTGGGGGTTTCGGCGGCAAGGCCGTTGACGGCGACGAGTTTCACGCCGGGGGCGAGGCCGGCCTTGAAGGCAGGGCCGCCCCAGAGGACGGAGGCGACCGTGCCGTCGGCCCCCAGCGAGAGGCCGAGCGAATAGGTGAAATCGGTGGTTTTGCGGCGGGCTTCAGCGCTTTTCTGCATTGGGGATTTTTGGGCGGTGTAGACCAGCGCCCAGCCGCCGCGGGTGAGTCCGTCCAGCGGGGCGCCGGGGCCGTGGCCATCGAGGCGGGCGCGCAGGAAGCTGGCCCAGTGGTAGGGCTGCACCTGGTTGAGAGCGGCTACGATGTCGGCGAAGGTGTAGGTGTTGGTTGTCCATTTGCCGTTATCGACGCCGAAGAAGAGTTTGGCGAAGTCGGTGAGGGATCGGGCACCGCCGGATTTTTCGCGGATCAGCGTGTCGGCATCCAGCCAGATGAGCAGGCCTTCGGTGTAGTAGTCGCCGAAGCGGGACCAGCTTACCCATGGCGAGGGGTGGTGCCAGGAGATGATGGGGTCGTTGGTGGTATCCTGCAGGTTGCGCCAGGTTCGGCCGGGGGTGGCGGCATCCAGGGCGGCGGCTTCGATCGCGATCAGATCGCGCACTTGCGCGGCGGTTGCGATCCCGGACCGGGCGGCGAGCACCTGGCCCCAGTAATCGGTTTGGCCTTCATAGACCCAGAGCAGGCTGTCGCGCTCGGGCACCACGTGGTCGTCGGGCGACCATAGATCGGCCGGGCGGCGGAACTTGCCGTTCCAGGAATGGGTGTATTC
>PKZM01000219.1 GCA_003133065.1 Acetobacteraceae bacterium | reverse complement strand
CGCCGGTATCCTGCTGCGGCAAGGCCAGTGCGACACCCAAACCATCGAGCGTGGCCGCCGCGTGGCCGCCGACAGCGGCCAGCGGTTGGATCTGGTTCTGATCCAGCTCGGCCTCGTCACCGAGCGCGGCCTGGCCGAGGCCTATGCCACGTTGCTGGCGGTGCCGCTCGCCGGCCCCGCGCGCTTCCCCGAGGCCCCGCTGTTCCCCGAGCGCCTCACCCCCCGCTTTTTGCGCACCGCCCGGGCCTGCCCGCTGGCCATAGAGGATGGCGTACTGGTGCTGGGTGTGGCCGACGCGCTGGATGATTTCACGCCCGTAGCCGTGGCCGCCGCCACAGGCCACAAGGTGCGGCTGGAAATTGTCGTGCCGATCGAACTGGAGGCCGCCTTCAGCCGCCTCTACCCCGAGGGCGATGCCGCGGAGAGCACGCAATTCACCGATAGCGGCGCCGGGCTGGAGGAAGATGCCGAGCGCCTGNNCTGCCGCAGGATGGCCGCATCAAAATGGCCGTGCGCGGCACGGAGATCGATTTCCGAGTCTCCACTATCCCTTCCCTCTATGGCGAAAAGCTGGTGCTGCGCGTGCTGGACCGCAGCAGCGTGACATTCGATTACGCCAAACTGGGCCTACCGCCGCACGTGGTGGCGGCCTGGACGCGCGCGCTGGAACTGCCCAACGGCATACTGCTCGTCACCGGACCCACCGGCTCTGGCAAGACCACCACGCTGTACACGGGCCTCACCGCCATCAACGCAGTCACCCGCAATATCGTCACCGTGGAAGATCCGATCGAGTATCAGCTCAACGGCATCAACCAGATCCAGACCAAGCCGCAGATCGGCCTGACCTTCGCCACCCTGCTGCGATCCATCCTGCGGCAGGACCCCGATGTGATCATGGTGGGCGAGGTGCGCGATCTGGAAACCGCGCAGATTGCCGTGCAGGCAGCGCTCACCGGCCACCTGGTGCTCAGCACGCTGCACACCAACTCCGCCGCCGCCACCATCACCCGGCTGCGCGATATGGGGCTGGAGGATTACCTGCTGACCGCCGTGCTGCGCGGCGTGCTGGCGCAGCGCCTGGTGCGCCGCCTGTGCGAAAGCTGCAAGCGGGAGGCAGAGGCGCCGGCCGAACTGGTTTCCCGCTTCGATCTCGCCGCCCGCGCCGGCCACCGCGGCCCGATCAGCCTGTGGCATCCCGTCGGCTGCGCCCAATGCCGCAGCACCGGCTACAAGGGGCGGCTGGCTATCGCAGAGTTTTTGCAACCCACGCCCGAGATCGAGCACCTGATCTTCTCCAAGGCGGACCAAAACGAGATCGAGCGTGCGGCCGTGGCGGCTGGCATGATCACCATGTTCAACGCGGGGCTTGATGCGGCCCTTGCCGGCTCAACCACGATCGAGGAAGTGGTGCGCAGCATCAGGGCGGAAGCGTGAAGCAAGGAAGGCCTTCGTTCTTGAAAGAAAGAAGCAAAGAACATTTAACACTTGAGTTGTGCGTCTAGTGCCCAGCTTTCGCTACAGGGCGGTGGCGCCGGGGGGTGAGACCGTCTCTGGCATCATGGAGGCGCCCAGCGAGCGCGCGGTGATCGATATCCTGCGCCGGCAGGGTAGTCAGCCGCTCAGCGCCGATCCGGCGGATAAGCCGCAAAACATTCTGGAGTTGCTGCTGGGTGCGGAATTTGGCCGCCGCCGGCGCCTGGGCGGCAGCGACGTGGCGGAATTCACCCGTGAACTCGCGGTGATGCTGTCCGCCGGCCAGGATCTGGATCGCGCGCTGCGCTTCCTGGTGGATACCGCCACCAAAACCCACACGCGCATCATCCTGACCCAAATCCGCGATGCTGTACGCGATGGCAGCCCGCTCGCCGCCGCCCTGCAGCAGCACCCGGCCAGTTTTCCCAGGCTGTATATCGGCCTCGTCCGCGCCGGCGAATCCGGCGGCATGCTGGCGCCCACTTTGGAGCGCCTGGCGGACCTGCTGGAAAAACAGCGCGCCTTGCGGGCCAGCGTTGTTTCCTCGCTGATCTACCCGGCCATCCTGCTGGTGGCCGGCATCGGATCGATCATCCTGCTGCTCACCCAGGTGCTGCCGCAATTCGTGCCGATGTTCGAACAGGCCGGCGCCGCCCTGCCGCGGCCGACGCAGATCGTGATCGCACTGGGCAACATCGTGAGCAATGACGGGCTTTATGTGGCCGTGCTGCTGGTGGTGCTGGTCATCGCCGCTCAGCAGGCCCTTGCCCGACCTGGCCCACGCCTCTGGTGGGACCGCTTCACCCTGCGCCTGCCGGTGTTTGGCCCGCTCGCGCGCGAAGTGCTCGCTGCCCGCTTCGCCCGCACGCTCGGGACGCTTTTGCAAAACGGCGTGCCGCTTGTCGCCGCCCTGGTGATCGTTGCCGACGTGATCGGCAACAGTGCCGCCGAGGCCGCCGTGCGCCGCGCCACCGAAAGTGCCAAAGGCGGCGCCGGCCTCTCCCGCCCGCTGCAGCAATCGGGCATCTTCCCCATCCGCACCGTGTATCTGCTGCGCCTGGGCGAGGAGACCGCCCAACTCGGCGGCATGTCGCTCCGCGCCGCCGACATTCACGAGGAACAAAGCCGCATCGGCATCCAGCGCCTCACCGCGCTTCTGGTGCCCGTGCTCATCCTCACCATGGGCGTCGCCGTCGCCGGCATCGTGAGCTCGCTGTTGCTGGCCATGCTCAGCCTGAACGATCTCGCCCAGTAACCCATACCGCATGCATCGGGCGCTTATCTGCGTGCACCGTAGTCGACCAGCGTGTCAGCATCCGCCGGCTCCAACAACAAAATTCTTCGCCTGATGTAGCACAAACGCTGCGTGCACAGAACCCTTTTTGAAAAAGAGCAGAAAATTTTGTGGTAAAAAAGAAGGAAAAAGTCTTCTTTTCTGAAGAAAAGAAGCAAAAGACTTATGTCTGTTTCGATTTCAGATAAAGCAACAACTACGTCAAATGGGCCAGCGCCAGATAATCCTGGCTCTGCATCTCCTCCAGGCGCGACGCCGTGCGTTCGAAAGCCTGCGCACCCTCGCCACGCTGGTAAAGCTGGTCCGGCATCGCATCGGCGGAAGCAACCAACTTCACTCGGTGGTCATACAGCGCATCCACCAGCACAATGAACCGCCGGGCCTCATCAAAATTCTCCGGTGACAATCGCGGCACACCATCCAGAACCAGCGCATGAAAATGCGTCGCCAGCGTCAGATAATCGCCCGCCCCCAACGGCACGCCGCACAACGCCGCAAAATCGAACCGTGCTACCCCGGCCGCCGCCAGCGGCACCGGCAAAACGCGCCCCATCACCATCAGCCGGTCCGGCCCCGCCGGCATGCCACCGGTCAATTGGCGAAAGACCTCGTCCAATGCCCGCTCGGCCCGCGCGCCCGCCGGCACGTGCCAGGTCGGCATCCCGCGCAGCCGCGCGCGGCGAAAATCCCGCTCGCCCTGCAAAACCAGCACATCCAGATGGCGATTCAGCAGCCCGATGAACGGCAAAAACGCATCCCGCCCCGGTTTGCCGCGAAACAGATCATCAGGTGCGGTGTTCGATGTCGCCACCACCACAACCCCACGCTCGAACAATGCGCCAAACAAACGGCCCAGGATCATGGCGTCCGCAATGTCGTTCACCTGGAACTCGTCGAAACAGAGCAAAGGTGCCTCCGCGGCAATCCGGTCGGCCAACGGCAGAATCGGATCATCGCCCTCCGGATGCTCACGTTTCCAAGCATGAATGCGGCCATGCGCCTCCTGCATGAAGCGATGGAAATGGATGCGCCGCTTCCGCGGCACCAGGGCATGCTCAAAGAACAGATCCATCAGCATGGATTTGCCACGGCCGACCTCGCCCACCAGGTAAAGACCGTTCGGATGATCCTCCGGCGCTCCCTCCGTCGGCCGCCGCCGCAGAAGGCGACCGAAAAACCGCCCATGCGCCGGCCGCGGCGGCGGATCGTAGCCACGCAGCTTCACCCACAGATCCTGCAAGCGCTCGGCGGCAAGGCGCTGCGCGTCATCCGCGGTCAGGTCACCCGCTTCGACCAGGGCGCGATAAGCCCCCAAAGGGCCGGCCAATCCGTCCATCGCTAGGGGGGGCATGCGCGTGGTCATGGTGCAGCGCGGCATTAAACCGGCCCCGGGGCCGCCGCAACCACCGCACTGACTGGCCGCATACCGGCATCAACCAGTTGCGATCGGTTAATCCAGTCGCAGGCTTCTCACGTTACCCTCTGAGAAATCTGTTGACTGCTGCCGGGAGGGCACACATGCGCNNGCCTATATCCCCGCGGTCACTCAGCGCGCCGTGCGATGCGGCCATTATCTCCCTACGGACACGATGATGACCGTTCGGCGCTGGGACCGAACCTGATCCGCCCAGCGCCGAAAAATCCCTGCCATGATCGGCACGCGCTTGCGGCACGCCGCCCGGCGCTGCATGTGACATCCCATGGATATGCCTGTCACCGCTGCCGACGCGGAATTATTGTTCGATTATCGCGCCCTGGCCGCTACCCCAGTGGCGTACCAGCCCTTCCCCCATGTCGTCGTTGCCGACTTCCTGCCGGCCCAGGCGCTCGCGCAGGTATATGCGGAGCTGCCAAAGGCGGAGCGCGGTGGCTCCTTTCCGCCGGAGGCCCTCAAACTCGGGCCACTTGCCCGCGCCGCCATGCAGGAGTTGCAAGGCCCTGCGTTGAAACGGGCGATCGCGGAAAAATTCGGCCTGGATCTCGCTGACGCGCCCACGATGCTCACGCTGCGGCTCGCGACCCGGCAGAGGGACGGACAAATCCACACTGATTCCGTTTCCAAACGCGTGACGGTGCTGCTGTATCTCAATCCGCCCAACCCGCGTTTTGCCGAGGCTGACGGCTGCCTGCGGCTGCTTCGCGGCCCTGCCGATTTGGAGGACTATGCCGTGGAAGTGCCACCCACACGCGGCACGCTTTTGGTGTTTCCCAACGGTCCTACCACTTGGCACGGCCACCGCACCTATGTTGGCCCGCGCCATGCGGTCCAGTTGAACTATATGACAAATGATGGCCGCGCGCGATCCGAGCTCCGCCGGCACAAGTTGAGCGCGTTGGTGAAACGGGTCAGCTCAGGCCTTTAGACGGATCTGGGCTTGTCTCAAATTCTGTCCGTGAGATCTGCTTAAAGAATGCGTTGAAGCGGCTAGGGTCGTCCCCAGATATCGCTGTAAGCAGGGGCTGATCGACCATGAAGCTGCCGGACATTGGAATGGATGTGCTCAGGCTGGTCGCCGATCTGGCGCTGGTGATGGTCATCTTTGTGCCGCTGGAGAGGCTTTGTGCCGCTCGTGGCCAGAAAGTGTTCCGGCCGGCATTCTGGACCGATATCGGCTATTATTTTATCGACGGGCTGGTGCCAAAACTCCTGCTGGTGCTGCCGCTCTCTCTCGTCGCCTGGTCGATCCACCATGCCGTGCCGGGCGGCTATTACTCACGCGTCGCGCAACTGCCAGTAGGGGTGCGCCTGGCCGGTGCGCTGCTGGTGGGCGAACTCGGCTATTACTGGGCGCATCGCGCAATGCACACGGTGCCCTTCCTGTGGCGCTTCCATGCGATCCATCACCAGGCTGAGCACATGGATTGGCTGGTGAACACGCGGTCTCACCCTTTGGACCTCGTCTTCGGCCGGCTCTGCAGCTTGACACCCATGTACGTGCTGGGCCTGGCGCAGCCGATGGGCGGACATCTGGACATCGTGCCGCTCCTCTTCGCGCTGATCGGCAGCCTGTGGGGCTTCTTTGTGCACGCCAACCTGAATTGGCGTTTCGGCTGGCTGGAATGGGTTGTCTCCACCCCCGCGTTCCACCATTGGCACCACACCAACGACGATCCCGCGCTGATCGACAAGAATTACGCCTCCATGCTCCCCTGGCTGGATCGCCTCTTCGCCACCCACTACCTACCCCCTACCCTTCCGGTGGTGTACGGCATCTCCGACAAACTCCCCCCCGACCTCGCCGGGCAACTCGCCTACCCCCTCTCCAAGCGCCCCGCGATGTCCGCTTTTGGCGTACCCAATAGGTAAAAGTTCTTTGCTTCTTTCTTTCAAGAAAGAAGCCCCCCGCGGAGCGGAGCGGAGAAAGGAAGAGTCTTCTTTTTTGAAAAAAAGAAGCAAAAAACGTTTACCTATGGCATCCTTGGCCTGCTGCGCGGGTGTGTGTTTTTCCAGACATTCAGCAACTGGGCCTGGTCCACGCTCGTGTAGCGCTGCGTCGTGGAGAGGCTGGCGTGGCCCAGCAGATCCTGGATCGATCGTAGGTCAGCGCCGCTCGATAGCAGGTGCGTGGCGAAGGAATGGCGCAGCGCATGCGGTGTGGCGTGCTCCGGCAGGCCGGCCAGCCGCCGGTAGCTGCGCATCGTGCGCTGGGCCACGCCCGGGTTCAGCCGTTCGCCACGTACGCCCACGAACAGGGGAGCGGCCGGATCGGCGCCCGCCGGGTGCAGCGCAAGCCAGGCATCGATGGCCTGGGCAACGGCAGGCAGCACCGGCACCAGCCTTTCCTTGGATCCCTTTCCCATCACGCGCAGCGGCTGCCCGGCACGAGGCGCATCGCGCACATCCAGCCCCAGCGCCTCGGCGATTCGCAGGCCGCATCCGTACAGTAGGGTGAACAGTGCGGTATCGCGCGCCTGCACCTGGGCGCTGTCGCTGGCTTCCCCGATATCGCGCGCCACCGCCTGGGCCTGCGCCGGGGTCAGCGCGCGGGGCACCGGCAGTGCCACTTTCGGCGAGCCCAGCATCTTGGCCGCCATGTTGGTCACGCCATGGCGCCGGGCAAGGAAGCGATAAAAGCTGCGCACCGCCGATAGATGGCGCGATCGCGTGCGGTTGCCCCGCCCTTGTCGCGCCTCCGCGGCGAGCCAGGCGCGCAGATCGGCTTCACGCAGCGTATCGAGATCGCCCAGAGCGGGTTCGTGGCCCAGATGCACTGTCAGGAAGGCCAGCAGAAAACCGATATCGCGGCGATAGGCCTCTATCGTCAGGGGCGAGGCGCGGCGTTCCGTATGGAGCCAGGCGAGGAAGGCCTCGCACAGGCTCGTGGCGGGCTGTCCGCCGCCGGATCCGTCAGGTCTCGCCAAGCCGGGTGCCAAGCGCATGGCCCAGGAAGGCCCAGGCCTGTGTGGCCGGCAGTGCTGCCGGATCGCGGCTGACCAGCGCCAGCAGGGCAGGGGATGCGCCCGGTACCTCCACGAGCATATCCCGCGTGGCGAGAAGGGCTGCTTCGGCATGCAGTTGCTGCGCATTGGCAGGTTGGTCGCGGAGTACCACGGTGCGGTTGCCCAGAAGGGTCTTGACCGTGCCTTGCGGCAGGGTTTGCCAGCGGGGGCGAATCTCCTCGCAGGCCAGCGTGGCCGCATCCACGCCCAGCAGGCCGGGCCAGATTTCGCCCACGCATTCCACCGGGTCGGCGGCGCGCATCAGGGCCAGCACGGCGGCCTGCACGCGCGCGGCGATAAAGCCCGTGGCGCGTCCGGCGGCGAGCACTGCCTCGGCATGCGCCTCCATCTCCGCGGTGCGGCGGCGGGCGCTCACGATCATCGCCGCCATATGATCCGCCATCACGGCGCCATGCACCCGCACCGGCGGCGCGAGCGACGCGAACAACTCCGGCCGTTCCGCCAGAAAGCCCGGGTGTGCGCGCAAATATGCGGCGACGTGGTCGGCTGCGAGGGCAGGCGTGTCCCCTTGAGGAATGGGTGCGGTGAGGACGTGCTGGCCGAGGGTCTCTGCGTTCATGCGCCAATTAGGCTACACAGCGTCGCGTGCTGCAAGAAAAGCTGTTCGCAACCACGGGTGACGCCACGCAACCCGACCCCGGCCGCAAGCCGCCGCCGCCCGTGCCTGGGCGCGTGCCCGTACTGCTGCCCTATCCGTTTGCCGGCCCCTTCGATTACGCGCCCCCTGCCGGCGATGCGTTGGCCCCCGGCGACATCGTTCTGGTGCCGCTCAACCGCCGTCAGGAGGCCGGCGTGGTGTGGGATGCACCCTCAGGGCCTTCGGTTGCGGCCGCCAAGCTGAAACCGGTCACCGCGCGCCTGGATGCGCCAGCGCTGCCTGCCCCGCTGCGTCGCTTTATCGATTGGGTGGCGGCTTACACCTTGTCCGCGCCGGGCGAGGTGCTGGCCATGGCCCTGCGGGTGAATGCGTTGACCCCGCCATTGCCCGTGCCCGGGTTTCTCGCCGCCGATCCCTTGCCCAATGCCCCGATCACCGAGCCGCGCCGCCGCGTGCTGCACGTGCTGGCCGACCGGATTGCCCGTACTACCCCGGATCTGGCGCGGCTTTCCGGCGCGAGCCCCGCGGTGATTCGCGCCATGGCGCAGGCCGGCCAGCTGCTGCCCACCCCGATTCCAGCTCCCCCGGCCTTCCTGCCACCCGATCCGTTTTTCTTCGATCCCGCGCTTTCGGCGGAGCAGTCGGCGATCGCGGCTTCCTTGCGTGGAGCGGTGGTGGAGGATGCGTTCTCGGTCACCCTGCTGGACGGCGTCACCGGCTCAGGCAAAACCGAAATGTATCTTGAGGCGGTGGCCGCCTGCCTGGAGGCCGGCCGCCAATCGCTGATCCTGCTGCCTGAAATCGCGCTTTCCGCCCAGTTTCTGGCCCGGTTCGCGCGCCGGTTCGGCGTGGCCCCGGCGTTGTGGCATTCCGATCTTTCGTCCCGCACCCGCCGGATCACCTACCGCGCGGTCGCCGACGGCACGGCCCGCGTCGTGGTCGGCGCCCGCTCCGCCCTGTTCCTGCCCTTCGGCGAGCTCGGCCTGGTGGTGGTGGATGAAGAGCATGAGACCGCCTTCAAGCAGGAGGATGGCGTGGTCTACCACGCGCGCGACATGGCCGTGGTGCGTGCCCGCCTGTCGGCCGCACCCGCGATCCTGGTGAGCGCCACGCCCAGCCTGGAAACGCTCGCCAATGTGGAGGCCGGCCGCTACCGGCATCTCAAGCTCACTGCCCGCCACGGCGGCGCTCGCCTGCCGGAGGTGACCGCGATCGATCTGCGCGATCATGCGCCCGACCGCGGCAAGTTCCTCTCCCCCACCTTGATCGCCGCGGTGCGTGAGACTTTGGCCGCTGGCGAGCAGGCGATGTTTTTCCTCAATCGCCGTGGCTACGCGCCGCTCACCCTCTGCCGCGCCTGCGGCCATCGCCTGCAATGCCCCAATTGCACCGCCTGGCTGGTGGAGCATCGCGCCCGCCACGCGCTCGCCTGCCACCATTGCGGACACCATGAGCCGATCCCGCCCGCCTGCCCGATCTGCAAGGCCGAGGGCACGCTGGCTCCCATCGGCCCAGGCGTGGAGCGCATCACGGAGGAAGTCGACGCCCTGTTCCCCGAGGCGCGCCGCCTGGTGATGGCCAGCGACACCATGCCCGGCCCCCAGGCTGCGGCCGATGCCGCGCGCGCCATCGAAGCCCGCGAGGTGGACCTGATCATCGGCACCCAGATCGTGGCCAAGGGCTGGCATTTTCCGCATCTCACGCTGGTGGGCGTGGTGGATGCCGATCTGGGCCTGGCCGGCGGCGATCTGCGTGCCGCCGAGCGTACGGTGCAGCTTCTTCACCAGGTGGCCGGCCGCGCCGGCCGCGCCGAGGCCCCCGGCCGCGTGCTGCTGCAAACGTTTTCTCCCGAGCATCCCGTGATGCAGGCGCTGGTTGCCAACGATCTCGCCGCGTTCTTCGTCCGCGAGGCCGAGGCGCGCCGCCCTGGCAACTGGCCCCCCTATGGCCGCCTCGCCGCCCTCATCGTGAGTGCCGACACAGCCGATGCCGCCGATCTTTACGCCCGCGACCTCGGCCGCGCCGCGCCCGGCGGCGACGGCGTTCTGGTGCTCGGCCCCGCCCCTGCGCCGCTCGCCATCCTGCGCGGCCGCCACCGCCGCCGGTTGCTGCTCAAGACCCGCCGCGATATCGCGGTGCAGCCATTGCTGCGCGCGTGGCTCGCGGCCGTTCAGCCGGCGCGTGGCGTGCGGGTGGATGTGGATGTGGATCCGGTATCGTTTCTCTGAGGCGTGTCGTAAGCAAAGTAAGGTCTTCTTTTCTGAAGANNACTTTCTATACCACCTCGTCCGTCCACACCGTGAAGCCCGACAGCACGCTCGGCCCGAACACGGTTGAAATCGCCACATCGGTCGCATCACGACCGCGCGCCATCAAAATGCGCCCGATCCGCGGCTGGTTGTGGCGGGCATCGAAAGTGTACCAGCGCCCGCCGAGATAGGCCTCGAACCAGGCGGAGAAATCGCCCGGGGCATCGGGCGGGGGCACGCCGATATCGCCCAAATATCCGGTACAGTAGCGCGCTGGGATGTTCATGCAGCGGCAGAAGGCGACGGCGAGATGCGCGTAGTCGCGGCACACGCCGCGGCCTTCCTGGTAGCCTTCCCACGCAGTGCGGGTGGACCGCGCATCCTGGTAATTGAACTTGATGTGCTGGTGCACGAAGTCGCAGATGGCCGCCACGCGGCCCCAGCCGGGGGCTGTGTTGCCGAACAGCGCCCAGGCGGTATCGGAAAGCCGGTCGGTTTCGCAATAGCGGCTGCCGAGCAGGAAAGTCAGCAACTCGTCCGGCAGATCCTCGACATTATGCTGCGCGGCCCCCCAGTTCTCCTCGTCCGGCAGGCCGGTATCGGCGATATCAAAACTGGTGGTGATGGTGGTGCGGCCCGGCGGCGCCAGGATCCGCGTGCACAGATTATCGAACCGGTCGTGGTAGGTGCTCAGGCGCAATGCCGGCTCGGCGGTGATGATCCCGGGCGTGAGCAGATCGCCTGCCCGGCTGGGATGCACGCTGACCACCAGCAGCATGGGCGTGGTTTGCGGGCAGTCGAAGCTGATTTCGTAACCGGCGCGGATCCGCATGTGGGATTAACCTTTCGAGGCAAAAGCGGGGGTGGCGGCGGATATCGGGCGCGCCTGGGGTTTGGAACTGGGGAGCGGGGCCGGTGCTGCCGGACCTGCGGCAACCACACTGGGATTTGGCGCGTGATGCGGATCGGCCGATGAGGTCACGCTCACCTCCACCGTCAGGCCCAGGCTGTCGCTGGGAAAACCGATCCAACTGCCCCAGAGCGGCACGGCCTGGGCCGGATCGCGCGCGATCGCCACCCGGATCAGATCATGATTGCCCACGATGCCATTGGTGGGATCGAATTCCATCCAGCCGGCGCCGGGTAGATATACCTGCACCCAGGCATGGGTCGATCCGCCGCCGGTGCGGGGTGCACCCGCGCCCGCCACGTCCGCTGGCCGAACGTAGAGGTAGCCGGAGACGAAGCGGGCGGCGAAGCCCAGGGCGCGCACCGCCTCCATCATCAGCAGCGCGAAATCCCGGCACGAGCCGCTGCGCAGTTTCAGCGTCAGCAGCGGGTCCTGGATGCCGCGCTCCTCCCGCCGCACATAGGTGAAGTCCGCATGGATGGCGCGGGTGATCCGTGCCAGCAGATCCGCCGTTTGGATCCGGGCGCCGTTGGGATATGCTTGCACGAACCCGCCGGCCCACGCCGACAGCACCCGGTTCGGATCGGGCGTTTGGCGCTCCATGGACCGAAGCAAGTCGGGCATATCCTCCGGGTCGTAGGCGAATGGGTAATGCTCGGCATGCGCCGCCAGCGGAAAATCCAGCATGTTCTGCGTCGCGTGCTCCAGTTGGATCACGCTCTCGAAGCGCAGCACGCGTGCCCGGCCGGTGAAGGTGGCGCAGGCAACGCAATTGCCGAAGACATCGTGCATCCAGCGCAGCGCGGCGGGCTGAGGGTCAATATGCAGCGAGGTATGCAGCAGCCGCTGGTCGTAGCTATCGCGCGGGCGGAACATCACCCGGTGCTCGCCGAAGCCGACGGGCTGCTTGTAGCGATAGGTGGAGATATGGCGCACGGTGAGCAGCGGCATCGCTTGGTCCTAAGAGGCCGGGGGCAGGCGGCAGGATGCGCTGGGCGCCGCAATGCGGCCACAGCCGCGGATTATGCACACACCATGCCCGCCACGGATACCGCGAGATGCAGCGCGGGGACGCGTAAGGCAGGCAGGTGCGGAGATGGCAGGCAGAGGGATTTGCATCGATGGGCTTGAGTGATGATTCACTGTTGCAACCCGGCGACCCGCCCGCGGTTGCGATCGCCAATCCGCGTGGGAGATCGGCTTTTTTGTTGGTGTGCGACCATGCCGGGCGCGCCGTGCCTCGCCGTCTGGGCGACCTCGGTGTTCGTGCCGCGGACTGGGACCGGCATATCGCGTGGGATATCGGCGCCGCCGCCGTGTGCGACGCCCTCTGGCCCATGTTGGATGCCGTCTGTATCACGCAGGCGTATTCGCGCTTGGTGATCGACTGCAACAGGCGCCCCGGTCATCCCACCTCTATCACGCCGGAGAGCGACGGCACGGTGGTGCCTGGCAATTTGGGACTGAGCGAGGCCGCCCGCGCCGCGCGCGTGGCGGAAATCTTCAATCCCTACCATGCGGCGATCGCGGCCGAGCTGGACCGGCGGGCACGTGCTGGGCTGCCCGCCGTGGTGATCGCCGTGCACAGTTTCACGCCGGTGTTTGGCGGCCGCCCGCGGCCCTGGGAGGCAGGTGTGCTGTTCAACCGCGCACCCGCGCTATCCCTCGCGCTCGCCGCCGCCCTGCGCGCGGAGGGGTTTGAGGTGGGCGAGAACGAGCCCTACCGGCTGAGCGACGACTCCGACTA
>PKZM01000073.1 GCA_003133065.1 Acetobacteraceae bacterium | reverse complement strand
TTTTTTTCAAAAAAGAACACTCTCTCTTGCCCCTGGGGGAGCCCCCCAGGGGCCGGCTTTTGTTATTGCGGCGTGATGGTGCCGAACAGGCCATGCGTTTCATGGCCAGGCCCCGCGGTGAAGAACAGGGTTTCAGGGCTGGAGGCGGCGGCCCCGCCGAAATACAGGCCCCACACGCCTGGGATCACGATCGGGCGGCCGGATTTGTCGGCGACGGGAGCGATGAATTTACCGGTGGTGTCGTAGGCATTCACCGCGCCGCTGCCGAAATTGCCGATCAGGATCTTGTCGCTGAGTGCGCCGAAACCTTGCGGCGCCAGTGCGATGCCCCAGGGCGAATTCAGCAATCCGCCGGCGGCAAAGTGTTGCAGCAGATGCCCGTCGGTGTCGAACACGTCCACATAGCCGCGGCCTGGCCCGGCCGCATCGTCGTGCTTGGCGGCATCCTGCTTGGCGTAAGTGACGAACAGATTGCCGTTGATGTTACGAATGCCGAAGGGCGCATAGCCTTTCTGGATCGCGGGATCGGCGAAGGTGCCGAGCAGCTTGGCATTGGCCGGGGCGAAGGTGGAATCGAACACGTCGATGGTGCCGGCGCGGAAATTGGTGGCGTAGATGAAATTGCCCGCGGCCGTGCTGCCGAATTCCAGGCCCTTGTAGACGGCGCCGGTGCCGCCGGCGCTGTTATCCACGGCCAGCACGGCATTGAGCGGATCGGTGGGCAATCCGCCCGCCCAGGCGGAAATGGTGCCGTCTTCCGTGGAGAAGATGAACACGGCGGGCAGTTTGGTTCCGGGCACGAGAAAGCCGGAGGTGACGTTGACGACGATGCCTGTCGGCGAGGCCGGCGTGGTTTGTCCCGCGGGCGCGGGCACTTTGAACACGGCCGGGATGACATCGCCGGTCCCGGAATACAGGGTGGACAGGCCGTTGCCGTTATCGCTGATCCAGAACGCGCCGCCGGGCACGAAGGCGACGCCCCAGGGGTTGATCAGATTGGGGTCGGTGGCCAGGGCGCGGCCTGCCTGGTCGGCGACCAGATTGGTCTGCTTGTAGGCGTAGGGGTTGGCGGCGCTGGCGGCCACGGGCAGCAGGGCGGTGGCACCCAGCACGGCGGCGCAGGCGACATGGCAGAGCAGGCGGGACATGCGGCAAATCTCCGATGCAGCGGCGCGCACCAGGATCGGGGGCGCCGTGCAGGGATGGACGAGGCGCTGGCCGATTTATTCCCTGTTCATGAAAATCCTGGCCAAGATATTTTTTTTTCCTGTGATGGAATATCGGGCACGCCGGCTCGTCTATCCGGTCTGTGCCTTATTCACGGTCAATGGCGCAGCACCCACCATGACGCAGCTCCAGGAATAAAAGTCTTTTTGCTTCTTTTTCTTCAGAAAAAGAAGACTCTTGCTTTTTTTGGCTCGCGCCGTACGGAGGCCCGGTATTTTCGCAAACGATCTGATCGCGCATCTGCCGGCGCTGCGCCGTTATGCCACGGGGCTGGCGGGCCGGGCCGCGGAGGCGGATGATCTGGTGCAGGATTGCATCGAGCGTGCGTTGCGCCGGCAGGATGGGTTGCAGCAGCGTGACAGGATGGGTGCGTGGTTGCGGTCCATCCTGCACCATATTTTCATCGACGATCTGCGGCGCCGGCGGTTGGGGGGAACCATGGTGGATGTGCGCGACCTGGAGGATGATCTGGCGCTGAGCACGCCGCCGGCGGACCGTGCCGGGATGGGGGATTTTTATGCGGCGGTGATGCGACTGAGCCTGGAGCACCGGCAGATCCTGTTGTTGGTGGGGGTGGAGGGCCTCAGCTACCGCGAGGTTGCCGCGGAACTGGGCGTGCCGATCGGCACCGTGATGTCGCGCCTGGCGCGTGCCCGCGAGAGGTTGCGCGAGGCACTGGATGGGCCTGGCGCCGGGGCGCAGATCGTGCCCCTGCATCCATCGAGAGGCAGTGCCCCATGAACCGCCCCGCGGCGATCGCCGAGACCGAGTTGCACGCTTTCATCGATGGCGAATTGCCACCTGACCGTGTGGCGGCGGTGCGGGCCGCGCTGGCGGCCGAGCCTGCGCTTGCGGCCCGCGCCGCGGCCTATCGCGCCGACAAGCTTGCGCTGCGGGCGCTGTTCCGCCCCATCGCGGATCGGCCATTGCCGCCGGCCTGGATCACCCGCATCGCCGGCCATCGGCCGCCGCGGCGTCTGGCCGCCACGCGGCGGATGGCGATCGCCGCCGGGCTGGTGCTGGCCCTGGCGGGTGGCGCCGGCACGCTGCTGCTGCGCGGTGGCGACACGATTCTTGCCGAGGCCGAGGGTGCGCGTGACGGCACGCTGAGGCCCACCGGCAGCTTCGTGGCGCAGGCTGGGAGCGCTTATATGTTGCAGGCAGCGCTGGGGCTGAATGTGCGGCCGCCGGATCTTGCGAAATTCGGCTACCATCTGGTGACGGTGGATTTCTATCGCGGCCCCGCGGCCGGGCTGGTGTATCGCAATGCGCAAGGGGCGGAGCTTTCCATCTATGTGCGCAAATCGCACGGCGATGCGCGGTTCGATTTGCTGCGGCGGGGCAAGCTGCGTGTGTGCATCTGGCAAGACGATGTGGTGAGCGCGGTGATGACGGCGGAAATGCCGGCGGGGGAGATGATGCGGGTGGCGAGTGCTGCGTATGCTTCGCTGGATATGTAGGAAGGAAGAGGTTCTTTTTTGAAAAAAAGAACCAAAAAACTTTTATCTCTTCGCCCCCGGCATGACGGCGGATCATGGCCCCGATCGCCATGGGGGCGACCGGACAGAAGTCTTTTTGCTTCTTTTTCTTCAGAAAAAGAAGACTCTTTCTTACCTCTGCGCCCCCGCCGCCAGCCCATCCGCCGAGAAAATATCCGGCGCGTGCGGCGGCGTAACCTTGTACTGGACGCGATCGCCGGCGAAGACGAAATCCGCGGCATAGCCGCCCAGCAGAAGATCATAGACAAACTGGGTGCCCAGCACCACCGCCGGCACATCGGGCATCACGTACATGGTGGCATGGCCGAATTTCCAGAGTTTGCCGTCCTCATCCCAGGATTCGCTGTAGACGGCCTGCCAGCTATCCTCGTCGATATACAGGCGCCGGCGTGGTGCCACATGGTGCTTGCCCGGGGCGAGCACCCCTTCCACCACCCAGACGCGGTGCAATTCGTAGCGCATTGCATCGGCGATCTCGTGATGCGGTCCGATGCTGGCCGAGGCCGGCAGCAGATAGAGATGGTTGTTGTTGTAGGGCACATACATCTCACGCTTGCCCAGTATCGTGAAAATGTAACGGTCCGGGCCGCCGAAAAACAGGTAGTAATCGTCCAGCGCTTCCAGGCCGGAGGCATCGGCATCCGGCGTATCGTAGCTGAGCGAGGGGGCTTTGCGCACGCGATGTTCGCCCGGCAGCAGACGCCAGGCGATATAGCGGTCGCGTGCCGTATCGATCGGCTGCCAGGCGGTATAGGCCTGTTCCGCGCGCGATGCCGGCGCGTCCTGGATGCGGCGTGTCTTGAAATAATAGGCGCCGAACGTGCCGGGGGCGGCGCCGGGATAGTAGTAGGGGAAATCGGTGATTTCGCGATAGCCGGCGGTGAGGTCCACGCTGCCATCGGCCGCGCCCACATAGGTGCGCACGTGCACTTCGCGCGCCACGCCCCAGAAAGAGAGCAGATGATTCCATACGATCTCCGTGCCGCTGCGGGGGATGGGGAAAGGAACGCCGCCCGCGGCACCGGCCACGCCATAGGCGATCCCCTCAGGCGCGGCGTGGGCGCGGGTCGCGTTGGCGAACACATTGTCGTACACGGATTGCGGGTAGGCGGCCGTGCGATGGGTGGGGAATATGTTCATCGTGACATCAGGCATCGCGCGGAACAGGGCTTGGGCACCTTCGGGCAGATATTTGGCGTATTGCGAGACATTGGCCGCGGTGATGGTGAACAGCTTGTGCTCGCCGGCGAAGGGATCGGGGCGCGGATCGCCCTGATGGTAGCCGGGCGCCGGCTGCGCCAGGCCGCCGGTCCAGGCCGGGATGCTGCCATCGGCGTTGCCGGCGCGTTCGGCGCCGAGCGGCGTGAGCGGGCCATGCAGGCGCTGCGCTTCCGCCGCACTCACCTCGGCGCGGCACGCTGTGGACAGAGTGGCGGCAAGGAGGGCGAGGCCGAGTGAATGTTCGAACACCGCCATGGAGGTCTCCTGTGCTGTTCAGGCGGGGGTGCGCCGCAGTGCTGGTGTTGGGTCTAGCGCAGGTGGGCCACGCGGCGGAAATCGACACGGGCGATGATGTGCAATTGCGGTGGGACACCACGCTGCGGACCAGCCTGGGCGTGCGCAGCGCGGGGCAGGATGCGGCCTTGCTGCGCAACCCCAACGCCGATGATGGCGACCGCGCGTTCAATCCTGGATTGATGTCGGAACGTCTCGATGTGCTGTCCGAGGTCGACCTGCAAATCCTGGACAGTGCCTTGGGCGAGGCCGGCATCGGCGCCAGCGCGGATGGGTGGTACGATGCGGCCTATCATGGCCGCAGCGCGAACCGCTCGCCGGCCACATTCAATCCGATCAGCGTGCCGAACACCCGTTTTCCCAAAGACGTCCAGGCGCTGGAGGGCGATGAGGCGGACCTGCTGACGGCGCAGGTGCACGACCGTTTCATGGCCGGCGACATGCCGGTGACCGTACGCCTGGGGCGGCAGACATTGCTGTGGGGCGAGAGCCTGTTTTCCACGGAAAACGGCATTGCCGCCGGACAGGCGCCGGTGGACGGCATCAAGGCGCTGTCGCAGCCATTGGCGGAGGCCCGGGAGCTGTTCCTGCCCGTGGCGCAAGCCGTGGTCACGGTTTCACCGCGCCCGGGTCTGACCGTGGAGGCGTATGTCCAGCCGGAATGGCGGCCGGATCGTTTGCCGGGTGTGGGCAGTTTTTTCAGCACCTCGGACATTCTCGATGTGGGTGGCGAGCGGCTGCTGGATGGCAGCGCGGCGTTCCTGCGCACGGCCGACCGGCGCGGGGATGGGCTGGATCAATTCGGCGCGGCGCTGAAGGCGCGTGAAGGCGATGTCGATTTCGGCCTTTACGCGCTGCGGTTCGATGCGAAATCGCCGCAGATTTTCGTGGTGCCGAATGGCCTGATATCGGGGCCGGTACTGGGCCGGTACGGGTTGCTGTATCCGCGCGGTATCGGTGTTTTTGGTGGCAGTTTCAGTGCCTTTGCGGGTGACAGCACGGTGGCCGGTGAGATCTCCCTGCGGCTGAATATGCCGCTGGCCAGCATGCTGCCCTCGCTTTCCGGGACGCTTTGCGGCAGGCTTGCCGATGCGGCCCTGCCTTATGCGGCGGGCACAACCCTGCATGGTCAGGTTTCCTCGCAAACCACGTTGCCGCCGCGGCACTTCTGGCAAGGTGCCACGCTTCAGGCAGAGCTGACCGCCAACTCGGTGCTGGCGGTAACGCGTGACCGGGCTGCGTTGGCACCTGGAAGGCAGAGCACCGCCGCCGCGGTGCGGTTCGTGTTCACGCCGCAATATTTCCAGGTTCTGCCGCGGCTGGATATTTCAGTGCCTGTAGGGCTGGCATATGATGTTGCCGGATCATCCGCGGTGCTGGCGGACCAGACGGCGCATGCGGGGAACGCCGAGCTTGGGGTGGATGCCACCTGGCGTACCGTGTGGACGGCCGCGTTGACCTACACGCATTTTCTGGGCAGCCCCAAGCATCAGGATTTGGCCGACAGGGATTTTGTGATGCTTGCGGTAAGCCGCACCTTCTAGCATACAGGAGCTGACATTGCGCGCCACCCATGAAGCCAGATCATGCATGTCCTGATCCTGACCCCCATCGCCGCCGGTTTGCTCGGCCTGATTTATCTGGTGCTGTCCGCGCGGGTGATCGCCGCGCGGTTTACGGGAAAGGTGCTGCTCGGCGATGGCGGGCAGGGAAGCCCGCTTTTCGTGGCCTTTCGCACGCAGGCCAATTTTGCCGAATATGTGCCGCTGTGCCTGATCCTGATCGGCTTGCTGGAACTGCGATCCGGCACGACGATGCTGGTGGAGGGGTTGGCCGTGCTGCTGCTGGTGGCACGGATTGCGCACCCGGTGGGGATGATGATGAAGGCGCCGAATCCGTTTCGGGCGGGTGGGGCGATTGTTACGCTACTGGTGCTGGGCGTGGCGAGCGTGGCGGCGCTGATATAGCGGCTGGTGGGAGGGTAAGTGAGGGGGCGGCCTCACACATCGGCGTAGCTGAAGCACATGCTGGAGGCGAACGATGAGTGGTGGCGACGGAGAGACAATGGCGAAGGCCGAAGGCATGAACGCGCCCTACAGCTTTTTCGAGCACGATGGCGCCTATTTCCGGCGCAAGAACGGCGGCGGTTACAGGTCCGTGGATGATGTTCTGCGTGAGGGCAAGTGGCACCCCTACAAAGGCTCCGACCCTCTGGAGCCGGCGCTGTATGGCGACGAGATAGATGATCCGACCGGCGGCGGCGGGAGCGCGCCGAGCCCGACCGGATGACGGCCAAGGCGGAGGCCACCCCCACCCCGCCGGCCGTGGGAAGGGCTAAGAGCGCCTTTCAAAANNAGGTTTTGAAAGGCGCTCTAAAAAGATAGTCCCTTTCCGAAAAAAGAACCAAGAATTTTTGCCCAAATGAGCGCATGGCGGGGCTAGTGGCGCATCCGGGTGATGTCGAGCAGCACACCGGCTTCCAACTCCTTCTCGTCCAGGCGGCTATGCACGAGGTCGCCGATGCTGACGATGCCGGCAAGGCGGCCGTCGTCGATCACGGGCAGGTGGCGGATGCGGTTCATCGTCATCTTGCCCATCACGGCATCCACGCGATCGTTTGACGTGCAGGTGATCACGGTCGTCGTCATCAGCTCGCGCACCTCCAGACCCAGCGCGCCCGCGCCGCGGTTGGCCAGCGCCCCCACCAGATCGCGTTCCGAGAAAATGCCGACCATCTTGGCCCAGCGGTCTTCCACCACCACGGCACCGAGCCGTTTTTCGGCCAGGATTCGCACCACCGAGGCGATGGTGTTGGTCTGCTGCACCGTGGTCACGTGGGTGCCTTTGACGCGGAGAATGTCAGAGATGTGCATTCATGCCTCCTGAGCTGGCGCCAATGCCTGAGGGCTCTTTGCAGGCGGCGTCTTGATTGTTGTGCCGGCACGGCCTGTCCGGCCGATGGTATATGGGGCGCCTGGATGGCCGCGGCATGGAGCCCGCCTGAACCCGCTTCCATGTCCGCGGCCCGCAGGCCAATAATCGGTTGCCCGCCACACAGCGCGCCCCATGCCCAAAAGTTTTTTGGTTCTTTTTTTAAAAAAAGAACTCTTTTTTCCCGACTTGTATAAAACCTGGCGCGACCCCTCCCCCCGCGCCGGCCTTGCTTAAGTCCGTATTTACAGTCCCGTGAATGTGAGCGACGGTTCGGAAAAACACGCTGGGGCCAAGTGGCCAACCCGGGAAGGAGGAACCGTGCCGTCGGATAGTATTGGGCTGCGCAGTAACAGATGGTCGCAGCTTTGGCTGGGCGTGGTCTGCATGATCCTGATCGCCAATCTGCAATATGCCTGGACGCTGTTCGTTAATCCCTTGCATCAGGCCCATGGCTGGGCGCTGCCGGCGATACAGCTCGGGTTCACCATCTTCGTCGCGCTGGAAACCTGGCTGACGCCGGCGGCCGGGTGGCTGGCGGACCATATCGGCGGGCGCCGCGGGTCACCCCTGATGATCGGGATCGGGGGCGTGCTGGTGGCCGCGGGCTGGGGACTGAATGCGTACGCGGATACGCTGACGCTTCTGTATATCGGCAGCAGCCTGGCCGGCGCGGGGGCAGGGGCTGTGTATGCCACCTGCGTGGGCAATGCGGTGAAGTGGTTCCCCGACAAACGCGGCCTGGCGGTGGGGCTGACGGCAGGCGGGTTCGGCGCCGGGGCGGCACTGACGGTGGTGCCGGTGAACATGATGATCCACGCCGCGGGGTATGCGAATACTTTCCTGTGGTTCGGGATCGGCCAGGGCGCGCTTCTGGTGCTGCTGGCCCCCATCATGCACGCGCCGGCGCCGGGTGAACTGGCCGCGCTGCCCAAACCGCGCGTGAAGCAGTCGCTGGTGAACGCAACGCCTGGCAAGGTTTTGTCCTCGCCGGTGTTCTGGCTGCTGTACGGCATGTTCGTGCTGGTCTCGGCCAGCGGCCTGATGGTGACGGCCCAGATCGCCCCGATCGCCAAGGATTATGGCCTCACCGGAACCCCGGTACTGTGGGGCGCCTCCGCGCTGAGCGTGGCGCTGGTGGTGGATAACGTGATGAACGGGCTGGCGCGGCCGTTTTTCGGATTTGTGTCGGACAAGATCGGCCGCGAACCGACCATGGGTATCGCCTTCACGCTGGGTGGGGCGAGCTACTGGCTGCTGGCGGTGGCAGGGCATAGCCCGTGGTTCTTCGTGGTGGCGGCCGCGGCGGTGTTCTTCACCTGGGGCGAGATATTCTCGCTGTTTCCCTCCACCTGCACGGATCTGTTCGGCACGCGCTACGCCTCGGCCAATGCCGGGCTGTTGTATACGGCGAAGGGCCTGGCGGTGTGGCTGGTGCCGCTGGGCAACGTGATGGTGAGCGCCACGGGGAGCTGGACGACGGTGTTGATGGGCTGCGCGGTGGCCAATGCGGTGGTGGTGGCGCTGGCGCTGCTTATCCTGCGGCCGATCAGGGTGCACCGGCATTTGACGGAAGAGGCGGCGGCGTAGGAAGAAAGAATCTTCTTTTCTGAAGAAAAGAAGCAAAAGACTTTTATCTGTGGGGCACGACTCACCGGCGCTTTACGTACCTGGACGATCGGAGATTGAGTTGGCCGCGACGACGCTGTTTGACCTACTGGCCGCCGGCCAGGAGAACGCAACCGCCCTTGGTGCACCCGACCGAACATCCATCTCCTACGGCGCGTTGCGCGATCTGGCCCGGCGGACCGTGGCACAGCTCAACGCCATGGGCATCGGGCGTGGCGATCGCGTGGCCATCGTACTGCCGAACGGTCCCGAAATGGCGGCGGCCTTTGTCGCGATCGGCTGCGGGGCGACCACCGCTCCGCTCAATCCCGCCTATAAGGGCGAGGAATTCGCCTTCTATCTGGGCGATCTGGGCGCCCGCGCCCTGGTGATCCAGGCCGGCATGGACAGCCCGGCGCGCGCGGCCGCCGCCGCGCGGCAGATCCCGATCATCGAGTTGAGCGCAGGGCCGGATGGGGCCGGAGACTTCGTGCTGACCCCGCCCGGGGGACTGGCCGGCACGCCCGCCCAGGGCGGTATGGCGGAGCCCGGGGATGTCGCCCTCGTTCTGCATACCTCCGGCACCACATCGCGCCCCAAGATCGTGCCGCTGACGCAGACCAACATCACCGCCTCGGCCGCCAATATCGCGGCCAGCCTGGCGCTGGCGCCCGGGGATTGCTGCCTGAACATCATGCCGCTGTTCCACATCCACGGCCTGATCGCCGCGACCCTGGCCAGCCTCTCGGTGGGCGCCTCGGTGGTGTGCACGCCAGGATTCAACGCCTTCCGCTTTTTTGCCTGGATGGAGCAGGCGCGGCCCAGCTGGTATACGGCGGTGCCGACGATGCACCAGGCGATCCTGCCGCTGGCTGCCCGCAACAAGGCCATCATTCAGGGGGGGCGGCTGCGGCTGATCCGGTCCAGCTCCGCCTCGCTGCCGCCGGCGGTGATGGAGGCGTTGGAAGCCGCTTTCGGCGTGCCGGTGATCGAGGCGTACGGGATGACCGAAGCCTCCCACCAGATGGCGTGCAACCCGCTGCCGCCGCGCGCACGCTACCCTGGGTGTGTCGGCGTCGCGGCGGGGCCGGAGGTCGCGGTGATGGGCGAGGATGGCGAGATTTTACCCTCGGGAACTCTCGGTGAAATCGTGATTCGGGGGGAAAACGTGACGCTGGGCTACGAGAACAACCCCAAGGCCAATGCGGAGAATTTTGTGGGCGGCTGGTTCCGCACCGGCGACCAGGGGGTGATCGATGCGGACGGCTATCTGCGGCTCACCGGGCGGCTGAAGGAGCTGATCAACCGCGGCGGCGAGAAAGTGAGCCCGCTGGAGGTGGATGCCGTGCTGATGGACCACCCGGCGGTGGCGCAATGCCTGGCCTTCGGCCTGCCGCACGAGAAGCTGGGCGAGGAGGTGGCGGCCGCGGTGGTGCTGCGGGAGGGGTGTGTTGCCAGCGAGCACGAGCTGCGGGATTTCGCCGGCACACGGCTGGCGCCGTTCAAGGTGCCGCGAAAGATTGTGTTCGTGGCGGATATTCCCAAAGGGGCGACTGGCAAATTGCAGCGGATCGGGCTGGCGCAGAAACTGGGGCTCGCCTGATGCGCATCGCGATATTCGGGGCCGGCGCGATCGGCGGGTTGATGGCGGTGAAGCTGGCCCGCGCCGGTGTGGACGTGACGGTGGTGGCGCGTGGCCCGCATCTGGCGGCGATGCAGGCGCGGGGGATCGTGCTGCGCAGCGGCGGCGAGGAGATCGTGGCCCACCCGCGCTGCGTGGCCGATGCGGGCGAGGCGGGGGTGCAGGATTATGTGGTGGTGACGCTGAAGGCGCATGGCCTGGCCGGCGCGGCGCCCCAGATCGCCCGGATGATGGGGCCGCAGAGCGCGCTGGTGACCGGAATCAACGGCGTGCCCTACTGGTATTTCTACGGCCAGGACAGCGCCTTCCGCGGACGTGTGGTGCAAAGCGTGGATCCCGGTGGCGTGGTCTCCGGCATCCTGCCGCCGGCGCAGGCGATCGGGTGCGTGGTGTATCCGGCGGCCGAGGTGGTGGAGCCGGGGATGATCGAGCATTCCTATGGCGACCGCTTCACCTTGGGCGAGCCCGATGGCAGCCGCAGCCCGCGTGTGGAGGCGCTGAGTGCGGCGCTGATCGGGGCGGGGTTCAAGGCGCCGGTGCGGCCGCGGATACGCGACGAGATCTGGGTGAAGCTGTGGGGCAACATGGCGTTCAACCCCGTCTCCGCGCTGACCGGGGCGACGCTGGACCGGCTGACCGCGCCTGGCGAGCTGCGGGCGCTGATCCGCGGCCTGATGCTGGAGGGGCGCGCGGTGGGCGAGGCGCTGGGCGTGCGCTTCGGGATTGATGTGGACAAGCGGATCGAAGGCGCGGCCGAGGTGGGCGCGCACAAGACATCGATGCTGCAGGACCTGGAGCGTGGCCGGCCGATGGAGATCGATGCGCTGCTGGGGGCGGTGGTGGAGCTGGGCGAGATGACGGGCGTGGAGATGCCGCTGGCGCGCGGCGTGCTGGCGCTGGTGCGNNAGAAGCAAAAAACTTTTGACCTGCTGTCGCGGAGTCGCCGGAAGCGTACGCCATGGGTAAAAGTTTTTTGGTTCTTTTTTTCAAAAAAGAACATCTTTCTGATCATACTTCGACTGTGCCGCTTCGATTTCACTGTGATGCGCCAGCGCCCAGTCGCCCAGGCCGGCGACGGCTTCGCGGAGCGAATGGCCGAGCGGGGTGAGCGCGTAATCGACGCGAGCCGGGACGGTGGGGTAGACGGTGCGGGTGACCAGACCGTCGCGTTCCAGCCCGCGCAGGGTGAGCGTGAGCATGCGCTGGGATATGCCGCCCACGCTGCGCTTGATGTCGTTGAACCGGCGCGGGCCTTCGCCGAGCAGCACCACGATCAGCACGCTCCATTTGTCGCCGATGCGGCCGAGCAGGGCGCTGACCCGCCGGCAATCGCGCGTGGCATGCAGCGGCACCGGCCTTGGGGAGGTGGAGGCGGTGACGGTTTCAGCGATGTGCCCCAGTTCCATTCATGTGCCTCCTTGTTTCGGGGTGATATAGGCACTCATACGCACCTTGGTCACCTATCGGAACCAGGGAAACATGACGATGAAGCTTCTGCATATCGACGCGAGCATTCTGGGCGGCAATTCGGTCAGCCGCGCCATCTCGGCTGCTGTGGTGGCGCGGCTGACTTCCGGCCCAGGGCCGGTGGAGGTGACGTATCGCGACCTTGTGGCGAACCCGATCGCGCATCTCACCGGCGCCTATCTGGCCGGCCAAAGTGCGCAGACGCAGCACGACCAGGCGCTGCAGACCGATCTTGCGCTGGGCGGCGCGGTGCTGGAGGAGTTTCTGGCGGCCGACACGGTGGTGATCGGGTCGCCGATGTATAATTTCACCGTGCCGACCCAGTTGAAGGCATGGGTGGACCGGATCCTGGTTGCCGGCCGCACGTTCCGCTACACGGAAAGTGGCGCGCAGGGGCTGGCTGGCGGCAAGAGGGTGATTTTGGCGCTGTCGCGCGGCGGGATCTATCCGGCCGGATCGCCGGCGGAGCACCAGGAGAGCTATTTGCGCGCGGTGTTCGGATTTATCGGCGTCGCGGATGTGGAGGTGATCCACGCGGAGGGGATTGCGTATGGGCCGGAGCAGCGGGCGAGCGCGCTGGCGGCGGCGGTGAGGGCGGCGGGGGAGTTGCCAGTGTAAGGAAGAAAGAATCTTCTTTTTTGAAAAAAAGAAGCAAAAAACTTTTGACGGGCTGTCGCGGAGTCGCCGGAAGCGTACGCCATAGGAAAAAGTTTTTTGGTTCTTTTTTTCAAAAAAGAACATCTTACTTTTCTCATGTAGGAGTTGATCATGATCGAACGCCGTCCGTTTGAATCGCTTGGTGGCGCCAACCACGGCTGGCTGGACGCCAAGCATCATTTCTCGTTCGCGAGTTATTACGATCCTGCCCGGATGAATTGGGGGCGAATCAGGGTTTGGAACGACGATACGATCGCGCCGAATTCCGGTTTTCCGCCGCATCCGCATGCGGACATGGAGATCATTACGTATGTGCGCGAAGGTGCGATCACGCATCAGGACAGTTTGGGCAACACGGGGCGCACCGAGGCCGGCGATGTGCAGGTGATGAGTGCGGGCACCGGCGTGCGCCATTCGGAATACAATCGTGAGCCGGAGACGACCCGGATTTTCCAGATTTGGATCGAAACGACCGCGCGCGGTGCGAAACCCTCCTGGGGGGCGAAGCCGTTTCCGAAAGGCGAGCGTTCGGGCAAGTTCGTGACGCTGGCGAGTGGGTTCGCGGAGGATGAGGGCGCGCTGACGATCCGCACGGATGCGCGGGTGCTGGGGGCAACGCTTAAGGCGGGATCGGAGACGATATATAGACTGGGGGAATCCCGCCGTGCCTATCTGGTGCCCGCGCGTGGGGTGATTGAGGTGAATGGGGTGCGGCTGAATGCGCGCGATGGCGCGGCGGTTGCGCAGGAGGCGGAATTGCGGGTGAAGGCGCTGGATGATGCGGAGGTGGTTTTGGTGGATGCGGCCTAGCGCATTCTCCGACCTGTTCGACTTTGGTTTGGCGGCCGGAAAATTCTCTGGGTCTTTGTTTTGGCGAGCATCTTTATCCGACGGGTAACCCCGTGTGGTCGGATGATGCTCTCGGGTTTCGACCAAGGAAGAAAGAAAAAAGAATTGACCACGACGGCACGAAGAGGAATCTGCATATTTTCTTCGTGATGCTTTCGGTGTTTTCGGCAGCCCGGATCATCCGGGCTGACCACAGGGCAAGCTGACCGCGTTCAGATCGTAAGAAGCTGCTCGTAGAAGCCGCCGATTTGGCGGGCGCGGTCGATGAGGTGGATTTCCAGGATCCAGTGGCGCTTGCGGCCATCGGCATCCAGGTTCCGCAGGGGGAGTGTGTTGCCGGCGGTGATGTAGAGGCCGAGGCGGTCGCCATCGAGGGTTTCGTGCGGGAATTCGCCGACGAGGTGGCCGGCGATGGTGCCGCCGAATTCCCAGCCGGCTTCGGCGGCGAGGCGGCAGGCGGTGTCGTAGAGTTCGCCGCCGGTGATGTCGGGGTGGGATTCGAAATAGGCGCGGCCGGCGTTGAAGAGGGGCTCCAGGTCGGCGGCCAGGCGATGTTTGACGGGATCGTTGCCGAGCACGTAGGTGCGGCCGAAATCGGCTTCCCAGGCGGCGAAGACGGGGCCGAGATCGATGAAGAGGATATCGTCGTCCGTGATGACCCGGTCGGGCGGGTTTTCCACGTAGGGGCATAGCGTGTTGGGTCCGCTGCGGATGACGCGCTTGTGCCAGTGGGTTTCCACACCGAAGGTTGCCNNTGCGCATGGCGCAGGGCGGCGGCACGGTTGTCTTCGGGGAGGGTGTGATCGAGCGGCATAGGCGGTTCGTTCCGGTAGTCTGGAGTGTGAGGATGCCGCGATCGCGTGTGGTATGCCAGGGGGCGGCCGGGTTGGTGGCGGGTTAGGTTGCAAGGTCCGCCGCCAGCCACGTCGGCTTTGGCCTCAGCTTGGCTTTGGTGCGCACGTCAAGACATGCGCACTATGTGCCTTCCGCCGCGGCGCCGGATTGTTCTTGCACGCAACTGTGCGATGCGGCCCCCCGCAAGGGAAGCTCGAGGCCCTGAGATATGAGCGAACCCGATCTTCAGCCCCACGCCTACGTTCTCGCGGTAGAAAGTGGGGCGGGGTAGGCGCTTCGGCTACGGGGGATGGTGGGGTGCGAAAGAGCACCCCACCCTACGCTTGCTAGCTTGCGTTGGCGTGCTGGAGCACGCCCTACGCTTGCTTGGGCATGGCAACGTCCGTTATCAAGAACAACGGATCGGTAACGATGGCCGAGCAAAGGATTTCATCATGGGCATAGATAAGCCTTTCCACCGCAACATTCGAAGCCATATTCCGAGTCCGAACGCCGGCTATAATTCATCGGCTTTCATCCGCGACCGCGATTACGCCCGAAACTCCATAAACTACCTGCGCGCTTATTTTATTATCCAGGGCGATTTCGAAAAATTATGTGAGTATATCGAGCCAAGCCCGGAAAGTCTGACCACCTACTCTTATCGCATTCATGAATTATTGATGCGAATCTGCATTGAATTGGAAGCTAACTTAAAGGCGATCCTGGCCGAGAACATCAACTCAGCTCGGCAGCTTAACATGGGTATTTATAGAAAAATCGACGTAACTCATCACCTCAGCTCTTACGAACTTGTGCTTCCGACCTGGCATGGCCCTCGCCGATTGATCAAACCGTTTGAAAGCTGGCTTGGAGCTAAGGGGTATGGGACGGGCAAGAGTCCCGACTGGTATAAGGCCTACAATGCCAGCAAGCATGATCGTGAGGAAGCCTTCAAGCAATCAAATATGAAGTACTTGATTGATGCTCTGGCTGGCTTGCTTGTAGTGATTTCATCTCAGTTTCGTACTGAGACCTTCTCGGCAGGCGGAGATACGATTTCAGGGGGAAGCAGTAGTTATCATGAATTAAAACCAGCGATCGGCTCACTGTTCCGGATACAATTTCCAGATGATTGGGCGGATAGCGAAAAATACGACTTCGATTGGCAGAAGCTGCAAAAAGACACTGTTCGGTTCTCCAAAATCGACTACGATAAAATCGATGTATCTTAAATTACATCCATTTCAACCCGGTGAAGCATGGGCTGGTCAAGGAGGCGCGGGCTTGGGAATACTCGTCATTTCCGCGATGTGTGGCGGGGGATTTATATCCGTTGGAATGGGGTGGCACGGAGGGTGATGCGAATAATGGCGGGGAGCGGGAGTGAGGTTATAGGCGTGACGGCACACAGCAGTGGAAGCCTGCGGCTAGCTTGCGTTGGCGTGCTGGAGCACGCCCTACGCTTGCTAGCGTGAGACGGGAAAAGGCAGCTTTCAGACGGTAACGACCGACAGAGGCCGTTGACTAGCGAGCGTAGGGTGGGACGCG
>PKZM01000123.1 GCA_003133065.1 Acetobacteraceae bacterium | reverse complement strand
CGGCAAGACCGCCGGCAAGGATCAGGTTGCCGGAAAAGCCACAGTGGTATCAATTTTAGGCGTAGAGCGCGCCGAAGCGCAGGCGCGGATGTTGTGTGAGCAGTCTAAGGCCCATCTCGAGCATTTCGGGCCGGAGGCGGACCGTCTGCGTGCCCTGGCTTCCTGGGTGGTGGCGCGCCGCAGCTGATGCTGTCCCCCGGCATCGTCGCGTCCGCGCAAGGTGAGTGGCGTATGATTTATTCGAAGGGCAACCATGACCGGTGAACCACGCGTGACCACCCCCTCTCCAGCGGGCCGCCCGGCCACGCCGTTGCTGGACCGGGTCAACATCCCCGCCGACCTGCGCAACTTTTCCACCGAACAGTTGCGCCAGGTCGCCGACGAGCTGCGGGCGGAAACCGTGGATGCGGTGTCCACCACCGGCGGCCATCTCGGCGCCTCGCTCGGTGTCGTGGAACTCACTGTCGCCCTGCATGCCGTGTTCGACACACCGACCGACAAGCTGATCTGGGATGTCGGACACCAGGCCTATCCCCACAAGATCCTCACCGGCCGCCGCGGCCGCATCCGCACCCTGCGCCAGGGCGGCGGCCTTTCCGGCTTCACGCGCCGCAGCGAGAGCGAATACGATCCTTTCGGGGCCGCCCACAGCTCCACCTCGATCTCCGCCGGCCTCGGCTTCGCGGTCGCCAACGAGTTGCAGGGCACCCCGGACCGCCATGTGATCGCGGTGATCGGCGACGGCGCGATGAGCGCGGGCATGGCCTACGAGGCCATGAACAACGCCGGCGCCCGCCGCAGCCGCCTGATCGTCGTGCTGAACGACAACGAGATGTCGATTGCCCCGCCGGTGGGCGCGATGAGCGCCTATCTCTCGCGGCTGATGAGCTCCCGCAGCTTCCTCTCGCTGCGCGAAGTGGCCGGCAAGATGGCCAAGCACTTCCCGTGGGGGCTGGAGCGCACCGCCAAGCGGGCCGAGGAATATGCCCGCGGCCTGTTGACCGGCGGCACCCTCTTCGAGGAGCTGGGTTTTTATTACATCGGCCCGATCGACGGCCATAATATGGACCACCTGCTGCCGGTGCTGCGCAACCTGCGCGATGCGGATCCCTCCGGCCCCATTCTGCTGCATGTGATCACCCAGAAGGGCCATGGCTACGCGCCGGCTGAGGCCACCGCCGACAAGCTGCACGCGGTGGCGAAATTCAACGTCGTGACCGGCGAACAGGTGAAGGCCCCGGCCGGCCCGCCCACCTATACCCGCGTCTTCGCCGATGCCCTGGTGGCCGAGGCGGAGCGGGACGACCGAATCGTCGCCATCACCGCCGCCATGCCCTCCGGCACCGGCCTGGATCGCTTCGAAAAGCGTTTCCCCACCCGCTTCTTCGACGTCGGCATCGCCGAACAGCATGCCGTGACGTTCGCCGCGGCCATGGCGGCCGAGGGCATGATCCCGTTCACGGCGATCTACTCCACCTTCCTGCAGCGCGCCTACGACCAGGTGGTGCACGACGTGGTGCTGCAGAACCTGCCGGTGCGCTTCGCTATCGACCGCGCCGGACTGGTGGGGGCGGACGGCGCGACGCATGCCGGCAGCTTCGACCTATCCTTTCTCGGCTGCCTGCCCGGCATGGTCATCATGGCGCCGTCGGATGAAGCCGAGCTGATGCACATGGTCGCTACCGCCGCAGATCTGGGCGACCGCGCCTCTGCCTTCCGCTACCCGCGCGGTGAGGGTACCGGCGTCATCTTACCCACGCGCGGCGAGGTTCTACCCATCGGGCGCGGCCGCATTCTGCGCGAGGGCAGCCGCGTCGCCATTCTCAGCCTCGGCACACGGCTGGCGGAAGCCCTGCGCGCGGCCGACGAACTTGCCGCCCGCGGCCTGCCGGCCACCGTGGCGGATGCCCGCTTCGCCAAGCCCATCGATACCGCGCTGCTGGAGCAGCTCGCCCGCCACCACGAGGTGCTGATCACCATCGAAGAAGCCTCCCTTGGCGGCTTCTCCACGCAGGTTTTTCATCACCTGGCTTTGAACGGACTTTTGGATGGCGGGCTGCGTTACCGGCCCATGGTTCTCCCCGACCGATTCATCGACCACATGAGCCCCGCCGCCCAGATCGCCGATGCCGCCCTCGACTCCAAATCCATCGTCCGCACCGTCCTTAGCGCCCTCGGCCGCGACACGCGAGAAGCTGTAAACCTATGACGAACAAAAGATTTTTGCTTCTTTTTTGCGAAAAAGACAGCCGTGCTCTTTTTGTGAAGAAAGCAAGAAAGCACTTCTTTTTTGAAAAAAAGAAGCAAAAAACTTTTACGTTGGGGGTGCTCGGTCTGCTGATGGGGGGGGCGTCGGCACACGCGCAGTCCGCACCGATCGGGACGCTGGATCAGGCGCTGCTCGCCGCGATGAAGAACGGCAATGCGGCCTTTCCGACGCGCTATCAGGCGCTGGCGCCGGCGATCGACCAGGCTTTCAACCTGCAACAGATCCTTAAGACTATCGTGGGGCTGCGCTGGTCTGCCATACCGGCGGACCAGCAGGCAAAGCTGCTCGCCGTGTTCCGCGCCTACACGGTCGCCAACTACACCGCGAATTTCAATTCCGGTTCGGGCGACCAGATCCGCATCCTGCCGGAAACCCGCAGCGTGGGGGCGGATCGCGTGGTGGAGACCGAAATCGTGCCGACATCGGGCGATTCCACCCGGATCGACTACGTCATGCGGCAGTTCCCAGCGGGCTGGCAGGCCGTGGACGTGCTGGAGGAAGGCACCATCAGCCAGGTGGCCGTGCAGCGGTCCGATTTCCGCAGTCTTCTCGCCGATGGCGCAGGCAAGCTGATCGACAAACTCCAGGCCAAGGTCGATACCCTGTCGGGCGGCACCATCAAGCCGTGAGTTCGGGCGTGCCTGGCATGGCCGCCATGGCTACCGCCGTCATCACCATCGCCGGATTGATCCAGGCCGCGGCAGGATGGCTGGTGGTGCGCCGCTTCCGCGCGGCAAAACCCCGGCCGGGCCCCCGCCCGCCGATCACCGTGCTGAAACCCCTCTGCGGCGATGAACCGTTGCTGGAGGAGGCGCTGGCCAGCTTCTGCAGCCAAGCCTATCCGCGCTTTCAGATCGTGTTCGGCGTGCACAGCCGCACGGACCCTGCCATCACCATCGTAGAGCGGCTGCGCGCGCGGTTCCCGGCCCTCGATATGACGCTGGTGGTGGATCCCACGAAATGCTGCGCCAACGGCAAGGTCGCCAACCTGATCAACATGTATCCGTATGCCCGGCACGACGTTCTGGTCGTCTCCGATAGCGACATGCACGCGCCGCCAGACTACCTCGCCTGTGTCGCCGATGCCCTGGGCATGCCCGGCACCGGGCTGGTCACCACCATCTATACCGGCCAGCCCGCAGTGAAACCTGGCCAACCCACACTCGCCGGCCTGCTGGGCAGCGCCTACATCACGCAGAGCTTTGCCGCCGGGGCGCTGATGGCCCGCGCGCTCGGCCGCCAGGATTGCATGGGCGCCACCATGGCCCTGACGCGGGCCACGCTGCACCGCGCCGGCGGCTTCCACGCCCTTTCCCCCTACGTGGCCGACGACGCGATGCTCGGCCGCAAGATCCGCGCGCTTGGCCTGCGCGTGTCGCTTGCGCGATGCGTGCCTGCCACCACTGTCGGCGAGCGCGGCCTTGGCGCCCTGTTCCGCCATGAACTGCGCTGGGCGCGGACCATCCGGGCCGTGGCCCCGCTGGGTTTTGCCGTCTCCATGATCCAGTTCCCCGCCTTCTGGTCGCTCCTCACGGTGCTGCTGACCGGCGGCACGCCTGCTTCCACCGCGCTATGGCTCGCCAGCATTGCATTGCGCGGCACGTTCGGACTCAGTATCGAGCGTGATATGGGCAGCATCCGCACCCCCTTCTGGCTTCCCGCCATCCGCGATGTGTTTTCGATGGCCGTTCTCCTCACCGCCTATCTGGGCGACGAGGTGGCTTGGCGCGGCCATGTGCTCAAGCTCTCCGACGACACGCATTTTTCTGCCGCCCGCGCCCAGTTCGCACAGCGGCGAGGATAACCCGCATGATGAAAACCCTGTTCCTGCAGCCCCCCAGCTTCGACGGCTTCGATGGGGGGGCCGGCTCCCGCTACCAGGCCAAGCGGGAGATCAAGAGTTTCTGGTATCCCACCTGGCTCGCCCAGCCCGCGGCGTTGGTTGAGGGCAGCAAGCTGATCGACAGCCCGCCCGCCCGCATCTCGCTCGACAGCGTGACTGCCGCGGCGCGCGAGCACGACCTGGTGGTGATGCATACCTCCACCCCCAGCTTCGCCTCCGACATCCGCGTCGCCCAGGCGCTGAAAACCGCCAAACCCTCGCTCAAGATCGGCATGGTCGGCGCCAAGGTGGCCGTACAGCCGAAGGAGAGCCTGGAGCGTGCCGGCGAGGCGATCGATTTCGTCGCGCGCAACGAATTCGATTTCACCATCAAGGAATTGGCCAACGACCGCCCCTGGGCCGATATCGACGGCATTACCTGGCGCGATGCCAACGGCGCCACCGTGCACAACAAGGAGCGCGCGACGCTGGAGGACATGGACTCCCTGCCCTTCGTGACCGACGTGTACGCCCGCGATCTGCGCATCGAGGATTATTTTATCGGCTATCTTTTGCACCCCTATGTGTCTTTCTACACCGGCCGCGGCTGCAAATCGCATTGCACCTTCTGCCTCTGGCCGCAAACCGTGGGGGGCCACCGCTACCGCGTACGCTCGCCGGAGAACGTCGCCGCCGAAATTCGCAACTGTCAGAAGATGTTCCCGCAGGTGCGCGAGTATTTCTTCGATGACGACACTTTTACCGATGATCTCCCGCGTGCCGAAGCGATCGCGAAGGAGCTGGGCAAACTGGGCGTTACGTGGTCGTGCAACGCGAAGGCGAATGTGCCCCGGTCCACGCTGAAGATTTTGAAGGATAACGGGTTGCGCCTGCTGCTGGTGGGGTATGAGAGCGGTAATCAGCAGATTCTCTACAACATCAAGAAGGGCATGCGCATCGACGTCGCCCGCCGCTTCACCAAGGATTGCCACGAGCTCGGGATCAAGATCCACGGCACGTTCATTCTGGGGCTGCCGGGCGAGAGCCAGGAGACCATTCAGGAGACCATCAAGTTCGCCACCGAGATCAACCCGCACACGATCCAGGTTTCCCTGGCAGCGCCCTATCCCGGCACCTTCCTCTACAAGCAGGCGTTGGAGAATGGCTGGCTGGACGTGCAGAACGCCGAGCTGATCGACGACCACGGCATCCAGATCGCGCCGCTGACCTATCCGCATCTGGCGCATACGGAGATTTTCGACAACGTCGAGACTTTCTACAAGAAATTCTATTTCCGCGCCCCGAAGATCGCCGCGATTGTGGGCGAGATGGTCACCAGCCGCCAGATGATGGTCCGCCGTCTGCGTGAGGGCATAGAATTCTTCCAGTTCCTGCGGGATCGCCATAAGGCCGCCTGATCGGGAGAGGATTTGGCAAAATCTCCGCTTGGGTGGCGCACCCAAAGCGGCACCCGTTCTGGAGCGAGCGAAACATCGGCATCTGACGCTGCCTACGGTGCAATCAGATCCAGCACAACGGATGTCCGCGACATTGCGTTGGCGAGGGGCTTCAAAGCGGCAAACATCCAAAAGGGTAAAAAACCACCTCTTCTACGCCCGTCACACCCTCGATTCATATGTCGGATTGGGTATCGCCGCCGTTCAAGCGCGCTTCGATAGCGACTATGAGATCGCTCAGGCTTGGCAACGCCTGCAATTTGGGGACGGACCATTCCCCCCTGAGATCGAGGAACTGGATGCCCCCGGTACCCCTACGCTGTCCGCCGAGGATGTTCGCCGGGAGGTTTGCGCCGGGATCGAAGAGGAATCTCAGCGCCTGAAGATGGCGATACCGATCCGGCGTATCCAGTTCGTCGCCTCCGACAGCCGCCCCGTCGCCATCTATCGTGACCTCACCAGGGCGATCGTGCGGCATTTCTGGGCAGCGACAGCCTCGCCGAACCAACCGGCCAGCCGCTTGGCCAATCAGTCAAGCCGGCGGCACAGCAGTGCACGGCCACGCGCGCAACGCTCAAGCTGAGGCGCCTGACGTATCGCTGATATACGCGGCGGCTGTGCGCCCTCTCGGCGCCTCACGCCGCCGGTCGCGCTGAGAGTTTCCCCAACATGTCGACATGCTCGGTCGGCATTACCTCCGGCTCTGATCCCTCACAGCCTTGAACTCATTGCCCGCGTACCAATCCGGCCACGTGGTGCCATCGGCCACCGCCTCGCCCACCGCATAAGCAATCTTCAAATCCGCCACCGGTCCCGACAGATCCCAGGCCGGATCGAACTCGTCCGTCGGCTGATGATAGAATTTCGCCAGATACCGATCGCCGATGGCCAGGCCCGCCGCGCGGCCGCCCTGAACCAGATCCACCCCGCTATGCAGATACAGCACCGGCACACCGATTTTCGCCAGGCTCAGATGATCCGAGCGGTAGAACGATCCGCGCTCGGGATGCGGATCGCCGGCGATCACGCGGCCGTTCTCGGCCAGCTTGACCTTCAGAACATCCTCCAGCTCCGAGGCGCCATTGCCGATCACTGTCATGTCGTGCGCCGGCCCTTCGGGCAGGAGCACATCGATGTTGATCGCGCCCGCAATCTGGCGGGGGGCAACGACGGGGTGGGCGGCAAAATACGCAGAGCCCAGCAGGCCCTGTTCCTCCAGAGTCCAGAACGCAAACGCAACGCTGCGCCGTGTGGCGGGCTTGCGATGCGCGAATTCCTGGGCGATCTCCAGGATGCTGGCGACACCCATCCCGTCATCCAGGGCGCCGTTATAGATCTTGTCGGGACCGGGCAGGCTCGGCTTTTCGCCCAAGTGATCCCAGTGCGCGGTGTAGAGGAAATATTCGCCCGGCGCCGTGCGCCCCGGCACCACGCCGATCACGTTGCGCGTGCTGATATAGCGCACCGTGGAATGTGCCGTCGCCGTCAGGTAAGCGCCTTGCATGGGCACCGCGTGAAAGCCGCGTGTGTTGGCCGCCTGCTTCATGGCCGCGTAATCGAGGCCGCAGCGCCGGAACAGATCCTCCGCCGTGCCGCGTGTCATCCAGCCTTCGATCGCCGGCTGGCTGGCGTTGTTGTCGGCCGTGGCCAGCCACAGCTTGGGCCCCACGCCGCCATTGCGGACCACCTGCCAGCCATAGGCGGCCGGCCCGGTCTCGTGCACGATCAGCATGGCGGCAGCCCCGCGCCGCGCCGCTTCCTCAAACTTGTAGGTCCACCGGCCATAATACGTCATCGCCCGGCCCTTGAAGAAGGCGGGGTCGGGGTTGGCATCCTCATTGCCGGGATCGTTGATCAGCACCACAACGGTGCGGCCGCGCACATCCATGCCGGCATAGTCGTCCCACCCGTATTCCGGCGCGACCACGCCATACCCCGCGAACACCAGCGGAGATGCCGTCACCGATGCTTCGGATGTGTCGTAATGCGGCGTCCAGAACACCAGCTGGTCCGGCACCGCCGGCCGCATGACACCGCTGCTGGTTTGCAGGCCCAGGCTGGAGGCAGCCTGGTCCAGCGCGATGCTGACCGCCGGCACCTCCTGGAAATAGCTGCCATGGTTGCCGGGCGCGACGCCCGCGTGGCGCAGCTCCTCGGCGATCCAGTCCGCGGCCATCTCGCCGGCCGGCGTGCCGGGGCCGCGGCCCTTGAAGGCATCATCGGCGATCGCACGGTCGAGCGCCGACAGATCGGCGGCGGTGATCGCGGGCACGGTATGCGGGTGGTCAGGATACTGCGCGGCGGCCGAGGCTGCCCACAGCAGGGGGGCGAGGCCGCAGGCAAGTCTCAGCCGGTGGGAAAAAGGCAAAGCGGCAGTCTCCTCGGCACTGGTCCGGAACGAACGCTACACGGCTTGCGTATGCATGCGAAGCCGCCCTGCCGGAGCCATGCCATGACCGACATCCTCGCCGACCGCCGTCACCTTCTGCTGGCCGCGCTGCCGTTGGCCATGCTGGGCAGCGCGCGGGCCACGCCGCTGAATCCCGCCGAGACCATCATCACGCTACCGGAGCAGATCCCGTGGCAGGCGCGGCCCGGCTGGCCGGCGAATAGCGTGATCTCCGCCCCGCTGTTCGGCCATCGCGATCAGCCCGGCTTGTACTACGAGTTGATCAAATGGTATCCGGGCTACATGAGTGCCCCCCATACGTATTTGACGGACCGGCTGTGCGTGGTGGTTTCAGGCACATGGTGGGTGAACAGCGGCGCCGATTTCGATCCCGCGCGTTGCCGGAAGGTGCCGGCCGGCAGTTTCGTGCACCGCGTGGCTGGCACCCCCCATTATGACGGCGTGATCGCCTCCGGCACCGAACCTGTCGTGATCGCCATCTGCGGCATGGCCCCCGTACACATGGCCTATGTCGAAGCCCATAAGCCCGGCTGGCGAAAACTGTAGCGCACCTGAACTGGGTGAAGGTCTTTGCTTCTTTCTTTCACGGAATGAGGGTCTTTCTCTCTGGCGGCGATCCCGGAGGCATGGCTGTGCCGGCTCGCCAGCCGGTAGAATATCGGAGGCTGCTCTACGCGCGCACTTTCTCGCGTGGCCGCAGACAATATCATTGTGTGTTCGCACGCCGATGTGGCTGTAATCAGGACGGATTGATCAGTGAACAGCATGGGCGGCGATGTGGCGGAGAGTGTCGGCAGGCTTGAGGCGGCTCAGGCACGGTTGCGTGCCGCGGAGTTGCGGCATCGCTGCCTGCTGGAGCTTGGCGACCGCTTAAGGGGCTGCGAGTTCCCCGGGCAGATTGCCCAGGCCGTCTCCGAAGTGCTCGGGCGGGCACTGGGCTGTATGCGCAGCGGCTATGCGGTGATCCGCGGCGAACACGCCGTGGTGGAAAGCGATTGGAGCGATGGCAAGCTCGTGGCCCTGAGCGGACCGTATGAGTTTGCATCGCTAGGGCCCCGCTATATGTCACACATCCGGCAGGGCGAGATGCTGGTTGTTTCGGACGTGCCCGGCCATCCCGCCACTTGCGACAGCGAAGCTGCCTGGTCGGCGCTCAACGTTCGTGCCCTTGTGAATGTGCCTCTGCTGGACAATGCCATTCCGGTGGGTCTGCTGTACGCGCATGAGGCGCAGCCGCGCGACTGGACGGAAGATGAACTCTCCTTGGTCAAGGAGGTGGCCGACCGCACATGGGAAGCGATGGGGCGCGCGCGCGCGGTGGAAGCCTTACGGCGGGTCAATACCACACTGGAGGGTCAGGTGCGCGCCCGCACCCTCCAACTGGACCGCATGTGGACGCTCTCGAGCGACATCATGATGGTAAGCAATTTCGAGGGCACCATCCTCTCCGTCAATCCGGCCTGGCAGATCCTTCTGGGCTGGCAGCCCGAGGAGCTGGTCGGCGCGTCGTTCTACAAATTCCTGCATCCTGATGACGTCGCCAGCACCCGGACGGAACGTCACAAGGTGGAGCGGGGCGAACGGATCGACAAACTGGAAAACCGGTATCGTACCAAATCCGGTGGGTATGTGTGGCTGTCGTGGAAGGCGGTGCCGGATGGCGACCTGGTGCATTCGGTGGCGCGTGACGTCACCGCCGAGCGCGAGCAGGCGGAAGCGCTCCGCACGGCCGAGGAAGCTTTGCGCCACGCACAGAAAATGGAGGCGGTCGGCCAATTGACCGGCGGCATTGCGCACGACTTCAACAATCTGTTGCAGGGCATTCTGGGCTCGCTCTCGCTCGCGCAGAAACGCATCGCGCAAGGCCGGCTGGACGGCGTTGCGGCCTATACCGCGCAAGCGATTACCGCCGCGGAGCGTGCGACGGCGCTGACGCACCGCCTGCTGGCGTTCTCGCGCCGCCAGCCACTGGACCCCAAGCCGGTGGACGCCAATGCGCTGGTGATCGCGATGGAGCCCTTGCTGCGGCGCACGCTCGGCGAATCCATTCGCCTGGAATTCGATCTGGCACCGGATCTGTGGCGGACTTTGTGCGACCCGAACCAGTTGGACAGTGCCATTCTCAACCTTGCGATCAATGCGCGCGATGCCATGCCGCATGGCGGCACGCTGAGGATCCACAGTACCAATGTCCCCTGCGTGCGTGGCCATGTGCTGGACGGGCAGGAAGTCGAACAGATTTGCCTGGCCGTCACCGACACCGGCACCGGCATGCCGCCGGATGTGATCGCGCGGGCCTTCGATCCCTTTTATACCACCAANNTCCGGGGGCGAAGCGAAAATCGAGTCCGCGTTGAACCGGGGCACCACGGTGAGCCTGTTGCTGCGCCGGTATCACGGAAAAATCTGTGCTGAGGATGGCGGGGCTGTCGAAGCGCCAGCGCCGGATGCAACCGCGCGCGGCCAAGGATCGGTGCTTGTTCTGGAAGATGAGTTCGTGGTCCGCACGGTGATTGTGGAATTGCTTGCGGATCTGGGCTTCCAGATCATCGAGGCGGATGATGGGCCATCCGGGCTGGAAATTCTGCAATCGGCGCGGCGGATCGATCTGCTGGTGACCGATATCGGATTGCCAGGTCTCAATGGCCGCCAGGTTGCGGAAGCCGCGCGCCTGATGCGCCCCGATCTGAAGGTGCTGTTCATGACGGGCTATGCCGATACCGCGATCATGCGTGACGGCTTTCTGGGGCCTGGCATGGAGATGATCACCAAGCCGTTTGCGGTGGAGGCGCTTGCGGAGCGGGTGCGCCAGATGATCGATGCATGAAGGGGTCAGGAAGAGTGTTCTTTTTTGAAAAAAGAACCAAAAAACATTTGATACTTTGTGCACGATTCCGGCGCGTGTGCGACAGCTGCGACAGCACGTCTGCTCGCTACGCCGCAACTGCCTGCCCCTGCCCAGCCAGAAGCTGCACCGCCGGGTAATCCACCTTGCCGCTCCCCAGCACCGGCACCGCGCTCACCACCAGCACCGCGCGCGGCACGGTCAGGTCCGCCACCCCCCGTGCACGCGCGGCGGCGGCAATCTCCCCCAGATCCGTAACCGCCCGCGTCGTCACCAGGAGCAGCGCCTCGCCGCGGCGGGCATCGCGCACAGCCACCACCGCGTGCTGATCATCCGGCCATATACTGGCCACCAGGGTTTCGGCCGCGGTCATGGACACCATCTCGCCGGCGATCTTGGCAAAGCGCTTGGCGCGGCCGGTAATGGTGAGAAACCCATCGGCGGCCATATCGACGATGTCGCCGGTGTCGTACCAGCCGCCCGGCGGCGGTTCCAGCACGCCGGGGGCGCTTGTCCGCAGATAGCCCAGCATCACGTTGGGGCCACGCACGAAAAGCCGGCCGCCTTCTGCCACGCCCGCCACCGGATCGATCCGGTGTTCGATGCCCGGCAGCATCCGCCCCACACTGCCGGGACGGCTGTGCATGGGGGTGTTGATCGCCAGCACCGGCGAGGTTTCGGTCGCGCCATAACCCTCCAGCACACGCACGCCGAATTTTTCGGCGAAGAGCCGCTTGGTTTCCTCGCGCACGCGTTCGGCGCCGGCGAAGATGTAGCGCATACGGTAGAAGTCGTACGGGTGGGCGTATTTCGCCCAGCCATTGAGGAAAGTGTCGGTGCCAAAACAGATCGTCGCGTCGGTATCGTAGATCAATGCCGGCACCACGCGGTAATGCAACGGTGAGGGATAGAGGAAATTCCGTACGCCCGCGAGCAGAGGCAGAATCGTGGCCCCCACCAGGCCGAAGGAATGAAACATCGGCAGCGCGTTGAACACGCGGTCGGAGGGATTGAAATCCACGGCCGCGGCCAGTTGCGCGCAATTGGCCAGGATGTTGCGGTGGCTCAGCACTACCCCTTTGGGGACCCCCTCCGAGCCGGAGGTGAACAGAACGACGCAAGCGCCATCCGGCGCGCCCTTGGCCCCCGGCAGACGGCGCGCGAACATGGCATCGCGCTTGGCGCGCAACTTGTCGGCCAGGCCGATCATGTCGCGGACATCCTCCAGCCAGATGAAGCGCACATCGCGCGCCATCCGCTCGACCACCCGGTCGAGTTTGCCCTTTTGCACGAACGCCCGGCTGGAAATCACCACGCCCGCCTGCGCGGCTCTGCACGCGGAGAGCATACCCTCCGCGCCTGCGGAAAAATTCAGCATGGCCGGCACCCGGCCGAACGCGCCCAAACCCAGCAACGTGACCAGTGTGGCATTCGCATTGGGCAGCATCACGCCGATGGGGGCATCGCCCGGGACCATCGTCGCCAGCCGCCGCCCCAGCGCCGCGGCACCTAAAAGCACCCGGTCATACGAGATCGGCTCGCGGTTGATATCCTCAACGATCAGCGCCTTGCCGCCATGCGTCGCCCGTGCATCCAGAAAGGCGGCGAACAGCGTCTTGCCCACGTCTTTCGCGGCGAAGGAATTTTGCACCATCAGATCCTGTAACGCGCGGCCGATCGCATCGCGCCGGGACCGTGGCGATAGTGCGGCCGCATCCGGCGGCGTCAGGTCGATGGCCGGATGGATCGTTATGCGAAATTTGGGAAACCAGCGCAGGCGCAGCTTGCCCTGCATGTGGCCGAACGGCGTGAACTGTGTGCCATCGATGGTGATGGGCACGATCTTGGCCCCGGCGCGATCGGCAATCATGCCGGCCCCGTCAAAAATCTTCATCAGCGCGCCGGTCTGCGAGATGCGCCCTTCCGGAAACACCATCAGCTTCTCGCCGCCGTCGCGCACTGCCTCGATCATCCGCTTGATCGCGAACGGGGTGGTTACATCCACCGCAAAGACATGCAATGTGAGCGCGACCAATTTCACCAGCAGCCGGCGCATCTGGTGGGTATGGACGGCGAAACTGGGGCTGCCGGGCAGCACAGTGGAAATCAGCAGCGCATCCAGATAGCTGAGATGGTTGGACACGATCACCACGCGATCGCCCGCGGCGCGGTAATTCGCCAGCCCGGTTACCTGCAATCCATGGAACAGCCGGAAATACAGCCGGAAGAACGGCCGCAGCACATGATGCGGCAACACGGCGATAATCACGGTCGCCACGGCAAGATTGGCCAGTGCCAGGCATTCCAGCGCGCGCGGCGCGGTCATTCCCCACCAGGAAACCAATGCCACCACGCCGGCCGCCACGATGATGAACACCGCGTTCATCACATTGTTCGCCGCGACCGTTCGTGCCCGCTTGGCCACCGGCGCCGATTCCTGCAACAGCGCGTTCAGCGGCACGGAGAACAGGCCGCCGCACGCGGCCATGCCCGCCAGATCGCCCAGGATTCGCCAGCCACGCGCGCTGGTCAGCATCGCCACCACACTGCCCAGATGCGCGCCCGCCGCGAAGGCATGGGCCAGATCCCAGCAGAACAGTGTCATCCCCAGTGCGGCGAAGGGCACCTGGCGTGGCGATACTTCTCCCCGCAGCAGCCGCGCCGAGAGCATGGAGCCGCCGCCCACCCCGAGCGCGAACACCACCAGCAGCAGGCTCACCGCGGGAGCACCCGCGCCCAGGCAATCCCGCACCAAGGGCAGGAACTCGGCAATCACCGTGGTCCCGGTGCACCAGAACCATGACAACCCCAGGATGGAGAGCCAGGCGGGCCGGTTGGGCCGCACTGCACGCACCACCGCCCAGGTCTCGGCCAGAAGGTTCCAGCCAATCCGCGCGCCCGGATCGGCGGGGGCGACGCGCGGGATCGCGAACGCGGACACCAGCCCGAGTAGAGCGGCCAGAATGCCGATGGAAGCCACAATCGCGGGCCCGGCCGGCAGCACCGCCAGGGTGCCACCCAGCGTGCCGGCCAGGATACTGATAAAGGTTGCCGCCTCGATGATGCCGTTGCCGGCGACGAGCTCATTCTCGTGCAACTGCTCCGGCAGCAGCCCGTATTTCAGCGGCCCGAACAAAGCGGATTGCACGCCGGTGCCAAAGAGCAGCGCCAGCAGCAGATCCACATTGCCGGTGAGAAAGCCAGCGGCCGCGGCAACCATCAGCGGGATTTCCGCCAGCTTCACCCACAGGATCACCGTGCGCTTGGAGAACCGGTCGGCGATCTGGCCGCCGGTGCCTGAGAGCAGCAGATACGGCCCGATGAACAGCGCCCCGGCCATGGCCGCGAACCCCGCCCCCGCAGCCCCCACGCGGAAGGCCGCCATGGCGACCAGCGCGTTCTTCAGCAAATTATCGTCAAATGCGCCGCAGGCCTGGGAGATGCAGAGCGGCCATAGCCGCCGCGAGGAGAGCAGGTTCAGTATCCCCGTGCGTGCCATGAGAAAATCTCCTGATCAGGCGTGAAGTCGCCCGGTTGCGAGGAAGGAAAGTGCCGCGCCGATCGTTTCACGGTGCTCGGCCAGGCCATTATGCAGCGCGCGGACGCGCAGAAATCCGCTCTCCCGCGCGCCGAGCCTGGTCTCCGCCACCGTGACGGTGAAATCGTTGTCGCCGGCGAGCAGCGGGTTGAAGCCGCGCCTGCCATTGCCGCCGGCGATCACCGCGATCTGCCGGCCGTGCGGCCAGGCGACGCCGGCGGCGCCCGCTTGCGTGAGAACCTCGCCGCACGGGCCCAGGAAGGCTGTATAGCCGGGCAGGCGGCGCAGCATGCCGGCCATGGTCGATCCCCTGGCGGGCGTGCCCACCAGAACCAGGCGCCCCGGCGCCCAGCCATCCGCGGCCGCTCGGGCCATGGCGGAAGCGGCCACCAGCCCGCCCAGGCTGTGGCCGATGAAGGAAATCTCGGTGGCGCCGTCCTCGGCCAGTGCCCGCGCCGCCTGGCTGGCGGCGGCCGCATGCGCCGCCAAGGGGAGCCGTGTGCTGGGATAGCCAACATTGGCGACCGCCCACTCCGCCGCCACGCAGGCATGGGCGGCGCGCAGCATGATCGAGGGATCGTTCAGGATGCCGTGCAGCAGCACCACGCCACGGCGGCGGCGCGCGTGCGGCGCACGCCGTGCTGCCTCCTCCAGGCACTCCGCCTCGTTCCCTTCGGCCACCACACGCCGCGCCGGATCGAGCAGCCGGGCATGGCCAGTGACACACTGCAGCTGCACCCGCCATGTGCTGCGAACCCACACATCACGCCACGGCGCAAAGCCCCGCGCGATCCTGGCAATTCTCATGACGCCACCCGCATGCACATCGCGACGATATCGTCGGCCATCGTGGCCAGCTTGCCCGTCAGCCGGCCGTATTGCAGAAACGTGGCCGGTTGCAGCACCAGCCCCACGATGAACGCCGCCACCATCGCCGGATCGCGCCTGGGAAGTTCGCCGGCCGCCATGGCGCCGGAGATCAGGGCCACCACGATCTCCACGGGGTTCGCCTCGCCCGGCCGCACATGCGCCAAATTGGCATGCTGCGTCATGAGAATGAAGCGGAACCGCAACTGGTCCTCGTCATGCAGGCGGCAGATCAGACGCACCAGACGGTCCATCCGCTGTCGGAAGGGCCCTGGTTCGGCCAGCGCCTCCCGCATCTGGCGCCCGTAATCGCGATATCCCTCCTCGAACAAGGCGCGGACCAGCGCGTCCTTGGAGGTGAAATGGGCGTAGAGGTTGGGCTTGGCCATGTCGCAGGCGGTGGCGATGTCCTGCACGGAGACGGCGTCGACGCCGCGCTGCGCGAACAGGCGCAGGGCCTCGGTTTTGATTGTCTCCCGCTTTCCGCCGCGCTCAGCCATGGGGTGGGCCTTACCGAACGGTCGGTAACTTTGTTCAAGGGCGTGGGTAAGTCAAGGGGCTAATACCGACCCACGGAACCGCTGACTCTCATACGGCGCCGGCCCTCACCCTCCCAGCCCTGAAGGGCTTGGCCGCTGCCTCTTTCGCAGGCGCGGGAGAGGGATTTTGCGTACGTCAAGAAAATCCCCATGAATTGACTGGGCGGTACGGGTTACCCCATAGCCAGCAAATCGGCGGCCAGGGCGTGCAGGCTGGTGGCTGTGGTCGTGCGGTTCATCTGGTAGCGCTCACTGCCGCCATAAACGACGAAGCAATTGGTCGGGCTGAGGTCGGCACAGGCGTTGTGGAAACCACGCTCCAACTTGGGAGCCGCGTTGCGTTTGATCTCGATTGCCCACAATTTTTGGCCAGGGAGGGCCAGAAGCAGGTCGATCTCGGCACCAGCCGAGCTGCGATAAAAGCTCGCCTCCGTGCCGGCGGGTGCAACCGCGAGGAGCGACTCGATCACGAAACCTTCCCAGCTTCCACCGGCGACGGGATGGCCAAGGATGTCTTCCAGCGTTGGGAGGCGCAGCAGCGCATGAACCAGGCCGCTATCACGCACATAGACTTTCGGCGATTTGACGAGGCGCCGCTTGCCGGCGTTCGCGTGCCATGGCGGAAGACGCCGGACGAGGAGAAGGTCGACCAGGAGATCGAGATAGCGCGCAATGGTCTTGCCGTCGACGCTCAGCGCGCGGGCGAGGGTCGCGGCGTTCAGAAGCTCGCTCTGATTATGGGCCAGCATGGTCCAGAGGCGGCGCAGCGTCTCGGCCGGGACACGCGGCCCAAACTGCGGAATGTCCCGCTCCAGATAGGTGCGGATAAAATCCAGCCGCCAGCGCAGGCTCATTGCGTCGCTCGGCGCCAGGAAACTTGGGGGGAAGCCACCACGCGCCCATAGCGTGGTGCCGGCATCCTCGGGAGCGTCAATCGCGTCCAGGGGCGCCAATTCCAGGTAGGTGACCCGCCCGGCAAGGCTCTCTCCTGATTGGTGCAGAAGGTCGACGGAGGCGGAGCCCAGTAGCAGGAAGCGGCCATGGGTCTTGCCCCTGCGGCGCCCGCGATCAATGAGGCCGCGCAGGGTTTGGAACAATTCGGGGGCGCGATGGACCTCGTCGAGGATGACGAGTTGATCCTCATGACTGCCGAGGTAGGTTTCAGCATCGGCAAGCTTCGCACGATCGGATGGGGTCTCGAGATCGAGGTAAATGGACGGACGTTCCTCCGCCACCTTCAGAGCAAGGGTTGTCTTTCCGACCTGCCGCGGGCCGAGCAAGCCAACAGCGGGGGAGAGTTCAAGAGCCTCCCTGAGCGGCTTGAGGAGGTGACGCGCGAACATCCTTGCAATTATGGAGGAGAATTCCATGATTGCAAGGTTAAGAGCCGTTGCGGCCACCTTGAGGCTGGGCCGGGGTGGGCAGGGCCGGCATAACACGGGGTTATGGGAGGGGCGGCGGGGGTTATTTGGCGGGGGCGGGGGCTGGGTGGTTGATTTGCCCGGCACATCAAAACGGCCGGCGGATGACACTGGCGGGTACGTGGCAAACCATACTCCCGGCCCGCACGGGACTGGCGGTTCGGCTTTCCCGCGGGGATGCGGTGGGCGTGGTCAATACCTACGGCAGCCAGGTGGTGGATACCTGGGCGTTTAGCGCGGGGGATATGGGCGAGTTCATGTCCATGGACCACAGCCGCACCGCTCTCATGCGGCTGATACCGGCGGTGGGGGATACGCTCGTGACGAACCGGCGGCGGGCGATCCTGAGCCTGGTTGCCGATACGTCGCCCGGCGTGCACGACACGCTGATCGCCGCCTGCGACAGCGCGCGGTATGCGCAGCTTGGCGGCGATCCCGGCCATGAGAATTGCAGCGATAATCTCGGCATGGCGCTGGCGGCGCTGGGGCTGGCGCGCGTGGCGACACCGGCGCCGCTCAATCTGTTCATGAACGTGGCCGTGGGGCCGGCGGGCGCGCTGGAGATGCGCGCGCCGGTGAGCGCGCCGGGGGATAGGGTGGAACTGCGGGCGGAAATGGATGCGGTGGTGGTGTTCTCCGCCTGCCCGCAGGACATCATGCCGGTGAACAATTTTTTTCCCACGAGCGTCGAGTTGTACGTGCGGCCGCACACGGGCTGACGTGGCTCACGGCTTGCACGGCGTTCCGCGGCCGGGAGGATCACGGTGAACACCGACGGCGCGGCAGAGTACGAGCAGATCTGGATTCCCCTGCCGGATGGCGCGGTGCTGGCTGGCCGGCTGTGGCGCGCCGTGGGGGTGGACCGCGCGCCGGCGGTGCTGGAGTGGATCCCCTATCGGCAATCCGATCTGACGGCGGTTGGCGATTCCATGCTGCACGGGTGGTTCGCGCAGAACGGCCTGGCGGCGGTGCGCGTGGATCTGCGGGGCAGCGGCAATTCCGGTGGGGTGCTGACCGACGAATACACGCCGCAGGAGCAGGATGATGCGGTGGCGGTGATCGCCTGGATCGCGGCGCAGGATTGGTGCAGCGGTGCCGTGGGGATGATCGGCATCTCCTGGAGCGGGTTCGCGGCTTTGCAGGTGGCGGCGCGGCGGCCGCCGGCGCTGAAGGCGATCATTACGTGTTGCTCCACCGATGATCGGTATCGCGACGATGTGCACTACATGGGGGGCGCACTGCTCTCCGATGGGCTGCAATGGGGGGCGGGGCTGTTCGCGCAGATGGCGCGGCCCCCGGACCCGGCGGAGGTGGGGGCGCGGTGGCGGGAGATGTGGGAGGCGCGGCTGGCTGGGCTGGCGCCGCCGCTGGCCATTTGGTTGGCGCATCCGGAGCGCGATGCGTACTGGCGCCATGGGTCGGTGTGCGAGGATTACGGCGCTATCACGTGCCCGGTGTTCGCGGTGGGCGGATGGACGGATGGGTATCCGGATGCGGTGCTGCGGCTGATGCAGCATTTGCGGGTGGAGCGGCGCGGGCTGATCGGGCCTTGGACGCATATGTATCCGAATTGGGGCATGCCGGGGCCGGCGATAGGGTTCTTGCAGGAATGCCTGGGGTGGTGGCGGCGGCATTTGTATGGCGAGGCGCCGGGGGATGGGGTGGAGCTGACCCTGAGGCTGGGGCGGGATCTGGTGCCGGGGGCGGGGGGGATTTCGATGGGCGGGCGCTGG
>PKZM01000052.1:7918-30164 GCA_003133065.1 Acetobacteraceae bacterium | reverse complement strand
GGCATGACGGAATCGATCTTGATCACGCCGGCGGGGGTGTTGCGCCCGAACAGCGTGCCCTGCGGCCCGCGCAGCACCTCCACATCCGCCACATCGAACAGCGGAAAGGCCTTCAGGACGGCATTTTCCTCCACCACGTCATCATAGACCACCGATACCGGTTGCTGCGCGTTATAGGTATAATCCGAATTGCCAAGGCCCCTGATATAGAATCGTGGGAAGGTGCGGCCGAAGCTGGATTCGGCGTAAAGGCTGGGGACCTCGGCGGTCAGGGCGCGAATATCCTCGCCGTCGGCGGAAAGATCGGCAATGGTCCGGCCGCTCAACTGCGTGATGGAAATCGGCACGTCCTTGGCTTTTTCGGCCCGGTGCTCCGCGGTCACCACCACCTGCTCGATGGCGGGGCTTGGCGCGGGCGGCGTCTGGGCGCGCGCGGGTGCCAGAGCGCTCATGGCGGGGATAATCCCCGCGGTCAGCAGCAAGCGGGCGCGCTTTGGCAAGGAAATTGGTGCACGATCGGTCATGTGATGCCCCCCGGCGTAAGGATACGACCCATTGCGATGCAGGATCGGTGCCAGCACGTTTCAAACCGTATAGGGTACCGTGGCGCCGGGGAAGAATCGGGCGGCAGGTGTTCAAATAACGGGCAATTTGCCGCGCGGTTGGGCAAGGAAAGAGTGTTCTTTTTTGAAAAAAAGAACCAAAAAACGTTTGTCCTTTTGCGTACGCTGCCGGCGAGGTATACACCAATGGTCAAAAGTCTTTTGCTTCTTTTCTTCAGAAAAGAAGGCCTTCCTTCCTAATCCAGCCCAATCACCTCAAACCGATCCACATCCACCAATCCAAGATCCGTGATCTTCAAATGCGGAATCACGGAAAGCGGCAGAAACGCCATCTGCACGAACGGCTCATGCAGCATGCAGCCCAGCTTGCGCACCTCCGCCCGCAGCTCGCGCAGCCGGATCTCCACCTCCACGGCCGGGCGATCGCTCATCAGCCCGGCCAGCGGCAGCGCCAGCTCCGCCAGCACCTGGCCCTCGCGCGCCGCCACGAAGCCGCCTTGCAGCGCGATCAGCCGGTTCACCGCCACCGCCATGTCGGCATCGTTCTGCCCCACCACAATGATGTTGTGCGCGTCATGCCCGATGCTGGATGCGATCGCGCCCCGCGCCAGGCCAAAACCATGCACAAATCCGCGGCCGATACTGCCGCTTTTGCCATGCCGCTCCAGCACCGCGACCTTCGCCACATCCTGGCTCACATCGGGATGCCGCGCGCCACCGTGATAGGGCAGCGTCATTGCCAGCCTGTCGGTCACGATTTGATTGTGCCGTATGCCGATCACGGGGCCGGACCCGCCGGCGCACGGCACCGCGAAATCCGCGGCACTCACCGGCGCGCGCTTGATCGACCCATACCCCACCGGCGCCGGCAGACTCCGTGCCGCGAACCTCGCCTCGTCCACCGGCCGCCCCGCGCGGATCACCTGCGCCACGCTGCACGCGTGCAGATCGTGCAGCAATATGATATCGGCCAACCTTCCCGGGGCGATGATGCCGCGGTCCCGCAGCCCGAAATGCGTGGCGGCGGACCATGTGGCGGCGCGATATGTTGCCGCCACATCGCGGCCCTGCGCGATGGCGGTGCGGATCAGGTGGTCGATATGGCCATGTTCCACGATGTGCAGCGGCGTGCGGTCATCGGTGCAGAAGCCGAGGAACGGCGCGTGGGTCATGTCGATCAGCGGGCCGAGTGCGGCGATGTCGCGCGTCACGCTGCCGTCGCGGATCAGCACCTGCATGCCGCGCCGCAGTTTTTCGCGTGCTTCCGGCAGCGATGTGGATTCGTGGCAGTTGCGGATACCGCAGGAGAGATACGCATTGAGGTCGCGCCCGCCCAGCAGCGGCGCGTGGCCATCGATAGGCGCATCGGCGAACGCCACCAGCTTGTCCAGCGCATCGTCGTTCTTGGCCAGCACGCCGGGAAAGTTCATGAACTCCGCCAGGCCCAGCACGTGCGGGCTGCCGCGCAGGGCGACAAGTGCCGCGGCATCCAGCGTGGCGCCGCCGGTTTCCAGAGGCGAGGCGGGCACGCAGGATGCCAGGTTGATGCGCAGGTCCATGGCCAGCGCGCCCGCCGCTTCGATGAAATAGGCGATGCCGGGCGCACCGAGAACATTGGCGATTTCGTGCGGGTCCGCGATGGCGGTGGTGGTGCCGCGCGTCAGGACCAGGCGATCGAACTCGCCGGGCTGGACCAGCGTGGATTCCGGATGCACATGCGTATCGATAAACCCTGGCACGGCAAAGAATGCCGTGCCATCGATTTCGGCAGTCCCCCGATAATCGAGATCGTACGTTCCCACGATGGTATCGCCGCAGATCGCGATATCCGTGCGCGCGATCTCGCCGGTTGCGATATCCAGCATGCGCGTATTTTTGATGACCAGATCCGCGAGGTTTGTTCCTCTCGCCTGATCTATGCGGTGCCTGAGATCATCGCGTGTGATCGGCAAGAGGCCCCCCCAAACAGGTAAAAGTTCTTTGCTTCTTTCTTTCAAGAAAGAAGACTCTTCCTTACGTACACAGCAGGCGGCGCGCATGCCCGTTATGCTCCGCCACGATCGGCTGCATGTCCATCGTTGTGATCCGCCCGTCGCTCACGATCGGGCGGCCGTGCACTACCGTATGCCGTGCGGGTTGCGGGGCGCAGAACAGCAGCGCGCCGATCGGGTCCGCCAGCGCGCCCGCGAACGCCGGTACGTTCAGGTCGATGCTGAAGAAATCGCAAGCTTTTCCGGCTTCCAGGCTCCCGATATCGTTGCGGCCCAGCACGGTGGCGCCGCCGATCGTGGCCATTTCCAGCGCATCGCGGGCGGAAAGCCAGGGTGTGGCCGGCAGGCGGGAGAGCAGCATTGCCTGGCGGGCTTCGGCGAGCAGCCCGTTGCCGTCATTGCTGGCTGATCCGTCCACGCCCAGGCCCGCGGGCACGCCGGCGGCGCGATAGGCGGCGATGGGTGCGATGCCCGATCCGAGGCGCATGTTGGAGCAGGGGCAATGGCAGATCCCGGTTCGTGTGCGGCCGAACAGCGCAATCTCGGGCGCGTTCACATGCACGGCATGGGCAAACCACACATCCGGCCCGATCCAGTCCAGCGCTTCCATGTGCGCCACGGGCCGCCGGTTGAAGTGGGCGAGCGTGTAGGCCTCTTCATCCAGCGTCTCGCAGAGATGCGTATGCAGGCGCACCCCCCGCGCACGCGCCATCGCGGCCGTATCGCGCATCAGCCCCTCGCTCACCGAGAAGGGCGAGCACGGGGCCAGCACAATGCGCGTCATCGCGCCATGCGCCGGGTCGTGATAGGCGGCGATCACCCGCTCGCAATCGGCAAGGATGGCGGCCTCATCCTCCACGCAATCATCCGGCGGCAATCCGCCCTTGGATTGGCCGATGGACATCGATCCCCGCGCGGCCATGAAGCGGATGCCCAGTTCGGCGGCCGCGGCAATCTGGTCGTCTACCCGGCAGCCGTTCTGGAACAGGTAGGCATGGTCGAACACGGTGGTGCAGCCGGAAAGGGCGAGTTCCGCGCAGCCGATCAGGGTCGCGGTGCGGGATGCCGCCGGCGTGCGGCGGGCCCAGATCGGGTAGTGGGTGCGCAGCCAGTCGAACAGGCCGGCATTCTGCGCCGCAGGTAGAGCGCGGGTCAGCGTCTGGTCCAGATGGTGGTGGCAGTTGATCAGGCCGGGCAGCAGGATCTGGCCGGTCAGGTCCAGCACGGTATCGGCGGTGGCGGGCAAGGTTTCGTCCGGGCCCACCTGTTCGATGATGCCGTTCCGCGAGAACAGTCCGCCGCCGGCTATCTCGCGGCGCGCCCCGTCCATGGTGGCAACCATGGCCGCGTGCCGGGCCAGAAGCGTGGTCAAGGACGCGAGCCTTGCGTCACCCAGGCGGCAATTTCTGCGCGCTCGGCGTCGGTAATGTGGGTCAGGTTGCCCAGCGGCATGGCGCGAAGCTGCACCGCCTGCTGGTAGATGCGGGTGGCGTTCGCGAGGATCCGGCCGGACGTATCCAGCATCAGCCCGGCCGGGGCGCTGGGCATCAGCGTGGGGTGCGCCGCGTGGCAGGGCGCGCAGCGGGCGGCGATGATGGGCGCCACGCCTGCCAGCGTCACTGGCGCGCGCCCCGCCAGCTCGCCCGGTGCGGCCGGCACCAGCCACGCGATCACGCCCGCCATGCAGGCAGCCCCCGCGGCCGGCAACGCCCAGGCCCGCATCCCGCCATGCCACAGCACGAAGAATTGCCGCGTCAATGCGCCGGCCAGCATGATCACACATAGCACCGCCCAGGCATGCGGCGCGCTGTAGGTCATGGCGTAGTGGTTGCTGATCATGGCGAAGACCACCGGCAGCGTGAAATAGGTGTTGTGCACCGATCGCTGCCGCCCCAGCGCACCGGGGCGGGGATCGGGCGCCTCGCCGCGCGCCATGCTCGCCACCATCATGCGCTGGCCTGGGATGATCACGAACAGCACGTTGGCGGACATGATGGTGGCCAGCATGGCGCCGGTGATCAGGAAGGCGGCCCGGCCGGAAAAGAGGTGGGTGGCGGCGAAGGCGAAGGCGGCCACCATGGCGCCGGTGGCCAGGCCCAGCGCCCGTTCATCGCCCGACAGGGCGCGGCACAGCGCATCATACACCAGCCAGCCGGCCAGCAGAAACACCACGGCCAGCGCATCCGCCGCGGCAGGGGTGAGCTGCAACACGGCCGGATCGATCAGGTAAAGATCCGGCTGCGCAAGGTACAAGGCAGTGAACAGCGCGGCGCCGGACAGCCAGGTGGCGTAGGATTTCCATTTGGACCAATGCAGGTGCTCGGGGAATACCGCCGGCGCCACCGTGTATTTCTGCGCGTGGTAAAACCCGCCGCCATGCACGGACCACATTTCGCCGGCCACGCCCGCCGCCGGCGTGCGTGGCGCGGTGAGCGAGCGGTCCAGCATGACGAAATAAAACGATTCCCCGATCCAGGCGATGCCCGCGACGACATGGAACCAGCGCAGCAGGAGTTCCGCCCAGGTGGCGAGATAGGCGCCCATTCAACTGCCGCGATAGGTGGAAAAGCTCCACGGCGAGACGAGCAAGGGGACATGGTAATGGCCGGCCGGATCAGCCACGCCGAAATGGATGTCGATCCGGTCCAGAAACGGCGGGTCGGGCAGGACGACGCGGCGGGAAGCGAAATACGCCGCGGTCCAGAAACTCAGCGTATAGGCGCCGGGGCGGAATTCCTGGCCATGCAGCAGGGCGGCACGGCCGTCTGCGCCGGTGGTGAAGCTGGCGATCGTGTCGCCGGTGCCGTCGCACAGGCGGCCTTCCATGCCGGCGGCGGGCACGCCGTGGGCGGTATCCAGCACATGCGTGGTCAATTGGCCCATGATGCGGCAGCCTATGGAGAAGGTCCATGGCCCGATGTAGCAAGCGGCCTGCCAGGGGGCCATGGGGAGAGCACAATGCCAAGCGTGGGCGAGCTGTCGGGGATGGATCAGGCGGCATTCGTGAGCGCGCTGGAGGGAATCTGGGAACATTCGCCCTGGATCGCGGCGCGGGCCTGGGCCGCGCGGCCCTTCGCCGATGCGGCCGCACTGCACGCAGCCATGGTGGCGGTGGTGGCGGCGGCCACGCAGGCGGAGCAACTGGCGCTGATCCGGGCGCATCCGGAGCTGGCGGGGCGCGCCGCCATCCGGGGCGAACTGACGGCGGAATCCCGCAGCGAACAGGGCGGCGCGGGGCTGGACCGGTGCAGCCCGGAGGAGTTTGCGCAACTCACCGCACTGAATGCCCGTTATAACGCCCGCTTCGGCTTCCCGTTCGTGATCGCGGTGCGGGGCCATACGCGGGGCAGTATCATCGCGGCATTCAAGGCGCGGCTGGAGAACGAGGCTGGGGTGGAGCGACGCACCTGCCTGGATGAGATTGGCAAGATTGGATGGTTGAGGTTGGGTGATCGGGTTAAGTAAGGAAGAAAGGTCTTCTTTTTTGAAAAAAAGAAGCAAAAAACTTTTACCAATTGGGGCGGGCCTCGCCGGCAGCGCACGCCAAGTGACAAAAGTTTTTTGGTTCTTTTTTTCAAAAAAGAACATGCTTACTTTCTCACTCCTGCGCCCCCAGCTCGTGCGCCTCGCAGTCGCGGCAGGCGCGCTGGTGCTGCTGGGCATCGTTGCAGCCTCGGTGGTGATCGCGGCGCGTACCGAGGCCAATGTGGCGGAGGCGGAGCAGTCGCAAGTGGCGCGCTTCACCACGAGCGATCTGCTGGATGCGCTGATCTCGGCCGAGAGTAGCCAACGCGGCTACCTGCTGACCGGCAAACCGGCCTATCTGGCGCCCTACACCAGTGCGGTGACGCGCGTGCCGCTGCTGCTCGGGCGGCTCGAATCGGTGCAGCCCGGCGATCCCGCCGTTGCGGCGTGGCGCACGGCGATCGAGCACAAAATGGCGGAACTGGCCCAAACTGTAAAACTGCAGCAGCAGGGCCAGATCGCGGCGGCGCTGGCGCTGGTGGATACCGATCGCGGTCAGCGCGACATGATGCAGGCACGGGCGGCGGCGCGCAGGCTGATGGACAGCCAGCGCGCAGCGTTGACGCGGGATCTGCTGGGCAGCCGGTTCGGCACGCGGCTGCTGGTGGGGGTGGATATCGCGGGGCTGGTGATGCTGGTGCTGCTGACCCTGTTCGTGGGCCGCAGCCTGCAGCAGAGCGTGCGCGCCCTGGGCCGCAGCCGGCAGGCATTGCAGGAGGCTAACCAGGCACTGCAGGCCGGGCGAGACCAGCTGGAGATGGCAGTGGCGGAGCGGACGGCGGATTTGACCAATGCCAACGAGGAGATCAAGCGCTTCGCCTATATCGTCAGCCATGATCTGCGGGCGCCGCTGCTGAACATCATCGGCTTCACCGGCGAGTTGCAGACCGCCACCAACCGGCTGAACCGGTTCGTGAGCGAGCATCTGGAGCCGGCCGGGATCGTGGTGCCGGAGGACGTGCGCGTGGCGAGCCATGAAGATCTGCCTGAAGCGATTCGCTTCATTCAGACCAGCACGACAAAGATGGACCGGCTGATTACCGCGATTTTAAAACTCTCGCGCGAGGGGCGGCGGGTGCTGGCGCCGGAGCAACTGGACATGACGGCGCTGCTGGGCGGCATCCTGGACAGTGTGCGCCACCAGGCGGACGAAGCCGGGGCGGTGCTGACTCTGCACCCCGTGCCGCCGCTGGTGTGTGACCGGCTGGCGGTGGAGCAGATATTCTCCAACCTGATCGAGAACGCGCTGAAATACCTTGCCCCCGGCCGGCCCGGGGTGATCACGCTCGAGGGCGGTGCCGCCGCGACGGTGGGGCGGGCGCGGATGCTGCGCTATGCGGTGCACGACAATGGCCGCGGCGTCGCGGCGCGGGACCGCGAACGCATCTTCGAGCTGTTCCGCCGGGCGGGGCCGCAGGATAGGCCCGGCGAAGGGATAGGGCTTGCGCATGTGCGGGCGCTGCTGCGCCGGCTGGGCGGAACGATCGATTGTGAGTCGACACCCGGGGAGGGATCGAATTTCATTGTACACTTGCCGGCTGAACCGGTGCAGAGTGGAGCGTCTGGGAAATGAATGCTGTGCCCGTAACCATCTTGCTGATCGAGGACGATCCCGGCCATGCGCGGCTGATCGAGAAGAACGTGCGGCGGGCGGGGGTGGCCAACGACATTACGCATGTGGCGGACGGCACCACCGCCCTGGCGCATCTGTTCGAGCGGGGGGAGCGGGCGAAGCAGGATCCGATGCTGGTGCTGCTGGATTTGAACCTGCCGGATATGAGCGGCACGGAGATCCTCTCGCGCATCAAGGCCGATCCGGTGCTGCGGCGCACGCCGGTGATCGTGCTGACCACCACGGATGACCGGCTGGAGATCCAGCGATGTTATGACCTCGGGTGCAACGTGTACATCACTAAACCGGTGGAGTATGAGGGGTTTGCCGCGGCGATCCGGCAGTTGGGGCTGTTCCTGACGGTGATGCAGGTGCCGGAGCCCGCGTGACGGCCGGGCTATCTGGCGCCCCGTGATGGATGAGGTGGCGCCGCATATCCTGTATATCGACGATGATCCGGGGATCGCGCGGCTGGTGCAGCGGCATCTGGAGCGCAGCGGGTTTAGGGTAACCCTGGCCTGCAGCGGGCCGGAGGGGTTGGCGCTGGCGGCTTCCCACGCCTTCGATGCGATCGGGCTGGATCATTTCATGCCCGGGCAGGATGGGCTGGAGGTTCTGGAGGGGTTGCGCGGCCTGGCCTTGCCGCCGCCGGTGATTTTCGTGACCGGCGCGGAGGAGACTCGGATCGCGGTGACGGCGCTGAAGAACGGGGCGGCCGATTATGTGGTGAAGGACGTGCACGGCACGTTCATCGAGCTGCTGGGCGCGAGCGTGACGCAAGAGATCGGGCGGGCGCGTTTGCAGCGGGAGCGCGATGCCGCCGAGCGCGAGGTGCGGGAGAGCCGGGACAGGCTGGCGGCTTTGGCGGCGCAGCAGGCGGTGCTGCTGCGGGAGGTGAACCATCGTGTGGCGAACAGCCTGCAACTGATCACATCGCTGATCGAGATGCAGGCCCGGCGCGTGAGCGACCCCACGGCGCGGCTGATGTTGCGGCAGGCGGCGGAGCGGGTGGAGGCGGTGACGCTGGTGCACCGGCGGCTATACACCGGCGACAATGTGGAATTCGTGGAAATGGATGCCTATCTGACCGGTCTGGTGGACGAGCTGGAGCGGGCGACGCAGCCGGCGGCGGGGGTCGTGCGGCGGATCGCCCTCGCGGCCGATGTGATCCGGGTGGAAACGGACAAGGCGGTTCCCGTTGGCCTGATCGTGAACGAGCTGGTGACCAACGCGCTGAAATACGCCTATCCGAAGGACTCGCCGGGGCCTGTCAGAGTGGCGCTGCGGCAGGATGCGGGGGATGTTCGGCTGGTGGTTGAGGATGACGGCATCGGCTATCCGGCAGACGACGCGCGCCCCCTTGGCAGCGGACTTGGGTCGATGATCGTGAGTTCGATGGCGCAGTCGCTGCGCGCGACGGTGGATCTGGACCGTGCGCATCATGGCACCCGGTTCGTGGTGACCTTTCCGGCGTAGGGCGCACGGGCGCTCCCCTTCGGCGCCGCCCTCCTCACCCAAGCCGGCACCACCGTGACCCAGCCCCAGAACCGAAGCCCCGTAGCAAAAGTTTTTTGCTTCTTTTTTTCAAAAAAGAAGACCTTTCTTCCCTTTCTGCCCATGTATGGCGCAGAGAAGCCGCTTGGGCCTATGTCTGCCTTTCTGCCTTCGGAGCCGTTCCCCGCATGCGCCCTCTGGCCGCCCTCCCGCTCATGATCGCCATCTCCGCCATGTCCCCCGCCGCCGCGGCCGCGCTTGCCGCGCACCACGCGGTCTACCGCCTCACTTTGGACACGTCCAAGGAGGAGGGCGTCATCGATGCCACGGGCACCATGACCTACGACGTCGTGGATAGCTGCACCGCCTGGACGACTTCACAGCATCTGGTGATCGATGTGACCAACAAGGACGGCCAGAACGTGCACATGGTTTCCGACTACGCCACGCTGGAGACAAAGGACGGCACGCATCTGGATTTTCACACCAAGCAGATCACCGGCCAGAGCGTCACCGAGCAGATCGACGGTACAGCCGTGCTGGAGCACGCCGGCGGCCGCGGCACCGCCGATTTCACCAGCCCGCAGAAGACCCATGTTCTGCTGCCCGACGGCACGCTGCTGCCCATGGCGCATACCGCGGCCATCCTGGATGCCGCCGCCGCCGGCCGGCGGTTCCTCTCCGTGCCCTTGTTCGACGGCACGGGCGCTGACGGCGCGCAGGACACGTTCGTGACCATCGAGAACTGGAAGGCGCCGGCGCCGCAATCCTGGCCTGCTCTCTCCGCCCTGCCGTTCGGGCGTGTCCACATCGCCTTCTTCGCCCGCGACACGGACGACCAGACCCCGGACTACGAGATCGGCATGCGCTATTACGCCAACGGGGTGGCGGACGCGCTCACCATGAATTTCGGCGATTTTTCCATGACGGGCAAACTCGACCGGTTCGACCTCAAGCCCCCCGCCCATTGCTGACCAGGTACCCGTTTTTGGCGCGGAGTGGGAGGATCCACCTGCCGCCGCCAACCGAATACGGACAGCTTCCCCCGAAATCGGTCTCTAAAACGAGACTTTGTCCACGCATACTTGCCATGAGCTTTGATTTTGCGTCGCGGTCTGGCATGCTCCGGAGCGGTTCTCCTTCTGGTCATGCCCTATGTCTCAGCCCAACACGCCACAGCCAGCCGCCACGACGCCCGACCAGGAGCGCTACAGCCGGCGGCTCAGCGACAAAATTCAGGCAGCTTTCGATCATGCCTGCGATGAAGGCGAATTGCAGGTTGCAACGGACCTGCTCGTTACCCTCGAATTGGTCCTACTCCGCGTGCCGCCGCGGCCGGATCGCCGCGAGGCGATCGTCGCTCCCTTGATGGCCTCGCATGAGCGGCTGTGGCATCTGCGCGCGAATGGGGCCAAGAAACCGGCTGTGGACNNAAAGAACCAAAAAACTTTGATTCCTTTGCCCTTTGCAGCCGCCCGGCACGCCCGCCCCGCGGCGTACTTGAACGGACAAAAGTTTTTTGGGTCTTTTTTTCAAAAAAGAACATCTTCCCTTCCTCTCCCGCCGGCGTGCTAGACGCCCCCCGATGATCGACGAGACCACCACGCGCGCCATGATGCTGCGGCTCTGGCGCGAGCATATCCGCCACCACCGCCTCGAGCTGCTTGTGGTGATGCTGCTCACCATTCTGATGGCCGCGCTCTCGGCGCTGTATCCCCTGGTGATCCAGCGCGCCACCGACATGTTCAACAGCCACGACGACCGGATTCTCTATCAGATTCCCGCCCTCGTCGTGGTGATCACCACCGCCAAGGGCCTCTCCCAATATGGCCAGACGGTGATGGTGCAGCAGCTCGTGCTGGTGGTGATCCGCGAGTTGCAGGACCGCATGTTCGCCCAGCTCGTGCATGCCGACCTCGCCCGGCTGGAGCGAGAGGCGCCGGCCGCCTTGGCCGCACGCTTCACCACGGACGCCACCACCATTCGCGAGGCGATGATCCGCGCGGTGAATTCCGTTGGTGACGTTGTCACGGTCGTCGGCCTGGTCGGCACGATGTTCTACCTGGACTGGGAGTTCTCCCTCATTGCCGCCGCGCTCTACCCGCTGGCGGCCTTGCCGATCCAGCGCGTGGGCAAACGCGTGCGCCGGGCCTCGGGCGGCATGCAGGAGCGCATGGGCGAGACCGCCACGCTGCTGAACGAAAGTTTCGCCCAGGCCCGCACGATCCGTGCCTACCGGCTGGAAGCGGTGGAGCAGCGCCGCGCGGCGCGCACCTTCGAGCGCCTCTACCAGTCGCTGCTGCGCATGAACCGCAGCCGCGCGCGCGTGGATCCGTTCCTGGAAATGCTGGGCGGGGTCGCCGTGGCGCTTGTTCTGGGCTTTGCCGGCTGGCGCGCCGCGCATGGCGGCAACACGCTGGGCGATTTCAACGGATTTGTCGCCGCCCTTCTGCTCGCCTCGCGCCCGGTGCGGGCGCTGGGGGCGCTGAATTCCGCGCTTCAGGAGGGCATGGCGGGCCTGGTGCGCGTCTTCGCCGTGGTGGACGAGCCACCCACCATCATCGATCGTCCGGGTGCCGGCCTGCTGCCGGCCGGTCGCGGCCATCTGGTGTTTGAGGAGGTTGGCTTCACCTACCCGGATGGCCGGATCGGTCTGGATGCCCTCAGCTTCGAGGCGCTGCCGGGCCTGACCGTGGCGCTGGTGGGTGCCTCCGGTGCCGGCAAGTCCACCGCGCTGACGCTCATCCCGCGGCTTAAGGACGTCACCAGCGGCCGCATCCTGATCGACGGCGCCGATCTGCGCCATGTCACGCTCGCCAGCCTGCGCGATGCCATCGCCTATGTGGGGCAGGATGTGATGCTGTTCGACGATACGGTCGGCAATAACATCGCGCTCGGTCGCGCTTCTGTGGCCGGCGGCCAGGCCGCGCGTGGCGTGGCGGCCGCAACGAAGCTGCCGGAGGCCGCGATATGGGACGCTGCCGAAGCCGCGGCGGCCGCGGATTTCATCCGCGCCCTGCCCGACGGGTTGCACACCCGCGTCGGACCCGGCGGCCTGCTGCTTTCCGGCGGCCAGCGCCAGCGCGTGGCCCTGGCCCGCGCGCTGTTGCGCAACCCCCGTATCCTGCTGCTCGACGAGGCCACCAGCGCGCTGGATGCAGAAAGCGAGGCGGCCGTGCAGTTGGCGCTGACCCGCCTGCGGGCCGGCCGCACCACCATCATCGTCGCGCATCGCCTTTCCACCGTGCGCGATGCGGATCTGGTGGTGGCGATGGCCGAGGGTTGCGCCATGGAGCAGGGCAGCCATGCCGAGTTGATGGCGCGCGACGGGCTTTATGCCCGGCTGGTGCGCACCCAGGCCTTCACGGGCGAGCCCGTTTTGCCGTCCCGCGCGCCGGAGCTCACGCAATAGCGACGTTGGTGGGGTTGTGAGGTGCTTGACTTGGATGCTGCGGCGCGGCACGCCACTGACCGAACCGGACGGTCAGTCCGAACGACACGCGGTGCCGTTTTGCCCTGTTTAGCCTAAACTGCCGTCGCGCAGCACTGGCGAACCCGGCCCTGGCGTGGTGTGATGCAACGCGATCTGCTTGGGACCTCGCATGGCCGATATCGAGCCTTCTCACGCCTCCGGCGCCGGCCGCCAGGCCGATCCACCGCGGGGCGACCAGGATCAGCCTGCCCCACGCACCCCGGACCAGCAGAAGCCCGCCGCCTCCGGCAAGGGCGAGGACGACACCGAGCGGGCGCGCGAAAAGGAGGCCGATCGCAAGCAGGACCAGCGCCGCGCCAAGGCGCGCCCCTATGTGCGCATCGGCATGGTCATCATACTCATCGGCCTGATCGGCGGCGGTATCTGGTATTGGCTTTCCACCAAGGACCTCGCCGATACCGATGATGCCTATACGGACGGCCGTGCCATCACCATCTCGCCGCGTGTCACCGGCCAGGTGATTTCGCTGGATGTCACCGACAACGAATTCGTCCATGCCGGCGACCCGCTGATCCATATCGATCCGCGCCAGTATCAGGCGAGCCTGGAACAGGCGCAGGGTCAGCTCGCCGCCGCACGCGGCCAGTTGGCCGCCTCCACCCAAGGGTTGGAGGTCGCGAAGGTGAACTTCCCGGCCCGGCTGCAACAGGCCCAGGCCCAGTTGAAGGATGCGCAGGCCAATCTGTTCAAGGCCCAGACCGACTATAAGCGCCAGCAATCGCTGCCACGCGCGGCCACCACCGGCCAGCAGGTCGATTACGCCACCGCCGCCTTGCGCTCGGCCGAAGCCCAACTGGAGCAGGCACAGGCCGCGGTGACGCAGGCAACGCCAGTGAAGCCGAATGTGGAGGAGATCGGCGCCCAACTGAAGCAGTTGCAGGGCACCATCATGCAGGCCGATGCCGCCGTGAACCAGGCCCAGCTCAACCTGGAATGGTGCATCGTGCGCGCCCCGCAGGATGGCTGGATCACCCGCCGCAACGTGGAGCAGGGCAATTACCTCATGCCCGGCCAGCAGATTTTCTCCATCGTCTCCCCGCAAGTCTGGATTACCGCCAATTTCAAGGAGAACCAGCTCCAGCGGATCCGCCCCGGCCAGCATGTGACGATTTCGGTGGATGCCTATCCGCAGCTCAAGCTTACCGGCCATGTGGATAGCCTGCAGCTCGGCTCCGGCAGCAAGTTCACCGCCTTTCCGCCGGAGAACGCGACCGGCAACTATGTCAAGATCGTGCAGCGCGTGCCGGTGAAGATCGACATCGATGGCGGGCTCGATCCCAGCCTGCCGCTGCCGCTGGGGATCTCGGTTGAACCCACGATCGAGCTGAAGTAGGCCCCCGCGTGAGCGAGAGCGCGCCGGCCGCCTGGAAACCGAAATCCAACCCCTGGCTGATCGCCGTGGTGGTGACGGTGGCCGCCTTCATGGAGGTGCTGGACACCACCATCGTGAACGTGTCGCTGCCGCATATCGCAGGTAGCCTCTCCAGCAGCTACGACGATGCCACCTGGGCGCTCACCAGCTACCTGGTGGCCAACGGCATCGTGCTGACCATCAGCGGCTGGCTTTCCGAGCTGCTCGGCCGCAAGCGCTACTTCATGATCTGCATCGGCATGTTCACGGTGTTCTCGTTCCTGTGCGGCACGTCGCAGAGCCTGCCGGAACTGATCATCTTCCGCCTGCTGCAGGGTTTCTTCGGCGGCGGCCTGCAGCCCAACCAGCAATCCATCATCCTCGATACGTTCGAGCCCTCCCAACGCGGCCGCGCGATGGGCGTGGTTGCCATCGCCACTATCGTTGCCCCCATCATCGGGCCCACGCTGGGCGGCTACATCACTGATAATGCAAGCTGGCGCTGGATCTTCTTCATCAACATCCCGATCGGCGCGCTCGGCCTGTTCGGTGTGGCGACGCTGGTGGAGGATCCGCCCTGGGTCAAGAACCGGCGCGCCCGGGGCATCGACTATATCGGGATCAGCCTGATCACGCTGGGCCTGGGCTGCCTGCAGGTGGCGCTGGATCGCGGCGAGGACGAGGACTGGCTCGGCTCCTCCTTCATCCGTGTGATGTTCCTGCTGGCCTTTCTCGGCATCACCGGCGCCATCGGCTGGCTGCTCACCGCGCGGCGCCCGGTGGTGAATCTGGCGGTGATGGGGGACCGCAATTTCGCGCTGGGGGTAACGATGATCGCCTTCATGGCCTTCATCCTGTACTCCAGCGCCGTGGTTATCCCGCAATTCGCCCAGCAGGTGCTGGGCTATACCGCAACGCTGGCCGGCCTGATCCTTTCACCCGGCGGGGTGATCGTGATCTTCCTGATCCCGATCGTCAGCCGCGTGCTCTCGCTGTTTCCGACGCGCTATCTGATCACCCTGGGCTTCACCCTGATGGGCTTCGCCCTGCTCTATTCCAGCCGGCTGACGCCGGACATGACCTTCTTCCACATGGCCACCATCCGCGCATCGCAGACCGCGGGGCTGGCCTTCATGTTCGTGCCTATTTCGACCATTGCCTATTCCAGCCTGCCGCGTGAGCTGAACGGCGATGCCGCGGCGCTCTACACGATGTTCCGCAACGTGGCCGGCTCGGTGGGCATTTCCACGGCCACCGCGCTGATCACCAGCCGCACCCAGACGCGCGAAGCCTATATCTCACGCTGGCTCACGCCGCTGAACCAGCCCTATAATACGTTGGTGCAGCAGGATGAAGCCGCCCTGCGCAGCATGGGCCACCCGGCCGCCGCCACCCACGACATCGCGGTGGGGCTGATCTACCAGACCTTCCACCAGCAGGCCTCCGTTCTTGCCTATTCAGATGTGTTCTGTATCTGCGCGGTGGCCGCGTTCTTCATTGTGCCGTTCACCTTTCTGTTCTCGAATTACAAGCCGGGGGCGGGGGCGAAGCCGAGCGTGGGGCATTGAAGACGGAAGGTCTTCTTTTTTGAAAAAATTTTTGGTGTTGCTGTCGCGCAGTCGCCGGCAGCCGGTGCCGTAGGTAAAAGTTTTTTGCTTCTTTTTTTCAAAAAAGAAGACCCTCCTTATGCTGCCTTCACCGGCAGTATTAACGACCGCGGCGTTTATCCCACTGGCGCGCGCCTTGCCGGCGGTGCGCGCAAAGCGACAAGAGTTTTTTGGTTCTTTTTTCAAAAAAGAACATGCTTTCTTTCTACAGCGTGCCCCCCCGCCGCCCCGCCGCCGCCCCCAGGCGCAGCCGCAGCGCGTTCAGCTTGATGAAGCCCTGCGCATCCACCTGGTCGTAGGCGCCCTGGTCATCCTCGAAAGTCACCACACGCGTCGAATACAGGCTGTTGGGGCTTTCCCGCCCGACCACGGTGACATTGCCCTTGTAGAGCTTGAGCCTTACCACACCGCTGACTGAGGCTTGGCTCGCATCGATCAGCGCCTGCAGCATCCGCCGCTCCGGCGAGAACCAGAACCCGTTATAGATCATCTCCGCATAGCGCGGCATCAGACTGTCCTTCAGGTGCCCGGCCTCCCGGTCCAGCGTGATGGATTCCATCGCCCGGTGCGCCGCCAGCAGGATCGTGCCGCCCGGCGTTTCATACACGCCGCGCGACTTCATCCCGACGAACCGGTTTTCCACCAGATCCAGCCGGCCAATCCCGTTCTCTCGCCCCAGCGCGTTCAGCCGCGTCAGCAGCGTGGCCGGCGACAGCTTCACGCCATCGATCCCAACCGGATCGCCGCCGGCGAATTCCACCTCGATCACGGTGGCGCGATCCGGTGCCGCTTCCGGGCTGATCGTGCGCTGGAACACCATCTCGTCCGGCGGCAGGGCAGGATCCTCGAGGATTTTTCCTTCCGAACTCGAATGCAGCAAATTGGCGTCCACGGAGAAGGGCGCATCGCCCCGCTTGTCCCGCGTTACCTGGATCTGGTGGGCGTCAGCAAATTCCAGCAGCTTGGTGCGGGAGGTCAGGTTCCATTCCCGCCACGGCGCGATCACCCGAACGTCGGGCTTGAGGGCGTAATAGGCCAGCTCGAACCGTACCTGGTCGTTGCCCTTGCCCGTGGCCCCATGCGCCACCGCATCGGCGCCGGTTGCTTCCGCGATTTCGATCTGCCGCTGCGCGATGAGCGGCCGCGCGATGGACGTGCCGAGCAGGTACTGACCCTCGTACAGCGTATTGCAGCGGAACATCGGGAACACGAACTCACGCACGAACATCTCGCGCACGTCTTCGATGAAGATCTCGCGCACGCCGGCCTGTTCCGCCTTGCGCCGCGCAGCCTCCAGCTCCGCCCCGGCATCCTCCACCGACTGGCCGAGGTCGGCGGTGAAGGTGACGACCTCGCAGCCATAGGTGGTTTGCAGCCAGCGCAGGATCACGCTGGTATCGAGACCGCCGGAATAGGCCAGCACGACCTTCTTTACGTTCACTGCTTTACTCATTGCTCGGCCTCAAGAAGGAAGAAACTGTTCTTTTTTGAAAAAAGAACCAAAAAATTTTGGGTACTTCAGGTACGCGTGGTGGGGACGTCTCGGCTCGCCGGTGACGGCGCACAGGCAAAAGTTTTTTGGTTCTTTTTTTCAAAAAAGAACATCTTCCTTCCTTCCTGTAGAGCGCCGCCCCAGGGTCTTGTATAGCAACCAGACGGACGCAACTGCGTCCAGCCACCCTGACAACCGGCCATCGATCCCTGACCCCAGATACCGAACCCTTTACGGATACGGCGTTCGTGTCCCGCCTGCAAAAGCTCATCTCGATGCTCGGCTCCGAGCAGCCGGGGGAGGCCGAGGCAGCGCGGCGCAAGCTGCTGGACCATCTCGGCCACCATCGCTTGTCCTTGACCGATGTCGCGATGCGGCTGCGCGAGGGGGCATCCCGCCCCGCCTCCTTCACCCAGGGCGCCCGCGAGCTGACCCTGGAGCGCCAGCTCAGCATCGCCCGCGCCGCCCGCCAGGAAGCCGAGGCCGACGCCCAGACCGCCCAGCGCCGTGCCAGCGACCTACAATTCGCGCTACAGCAGGCCGCCTTCGATGTCGGGCGGGCGTTGCAAGGCCAGGCCCGCGCCCGCGCCGTGGCCGCCATCGGCTGGGCCGCCGCGGCCGGCGCCCTGCTTTTGGCAGTGGCTTTGCAACTACGGTCGCCGCCGGACCATATGCGGCCCACCGCCGAGCAGACCACCACCATCATCTCCAAATCCACCATGCTCGGGCCGGTCAGCCCCGACGCGCGCGACCCATCCATGCGCCTGGCCGCCGGGGAACATTATGGCGTGGCTTTGGTGCAGGATCTGCCTGTGCGCATGAACCCCAACGACGATGCCGAGGTGCGCGCCTTTCTCAACCGCGGCATGCGCGTGGTGATCGAGCAGCAGGTCCGCGTTGGCCTGCAAACCTGGCTGTTGATCCGTAGTGTGACCGGGAGCGGCTGGGTGAGGGGCGGGGACGTTTTGCATTGAGCATGATTGTCGGCCGGCACGCGCGCTAAGCCCCCAGGGCCACCAACTTCTTCGCCATCGCCTCCGGCGTCAGGTTGTCATCCAGCAAACCCACGAAATGCCCGTCGGGCGCCATGACGTAAATGATGGAGCTGTGGTCCATGGCGTAGTCGCCATCCTTGAGGGCATGCCGCGCCGCATAGACGTGGTAGCTGCTCTCCACCGGCGCCAGCGCCGCGGGGCTGCCGGTAAGCCCGATGAACTCCGGCCCGAACGCCTTAACATACGATCCTATCACCTGCGGGCTATCGCGCCCCGGATCCACGGTAATGAACAGCACCCTGATATCGCGGCGCTGCCCCGGCGTGAGCTTGTCCATCGCCGCGCCGATCGTGCTCAGAGTCGTCGGGCACGCGTCCGGGCAGTGCGTGTAGCCAAAATATACCAGCTTCCACAGCCCAGCGTAGCTGCGCTCGCTCACCGCATGCCCGTCACCATCGACCAGCGCGAAGGGGCCACCGATCGTAATCCCCGGCGGCATTGCCATCCGCGGCAGCAGCGCCGCCGCGGCCAGCCCCAGCACGACAACCCCGCCGCCCAAAAGCCAGAGCAGACCGCGCCGCATCGCCATCAACCCTGCGGCCCGGTCGCGGTGATTTTCTCCACCTTGACCTGCGCATGCACCGTGCCCGCCTTTTGGAACGTCAGATCAACGCCGATCACGCTGCCGGCCGTCAGCGGATGCTTCAGATCCATCAGCATGATGTGCATGCCGTGCGGCGCGAATGTGACCGTCTTGCCGGGCGGCAGGGCAACCCCGTCCATGTCCTGCATGCTGGACATGCCACCCATCTGCGTCGTCTCGTGCAGCATCGCCATGCCCGCATCCGGAGAGGAAACCGCCGTCAGGCGGTCCGCCGTCGTGCTGGTCACAGAGAGATACACTGCCCCCTCATCCTGCCCCGGCGCCGTCGCGCGCGCCCATGCCCCGCTCACCTGAACCGCGGCCGCCGCCGGCAACACCATTCCCGCCGCCAGCGACAGTGCCACAGCCGCAACCCGCATATTCGCCATGATCAGGTCCTCCGTCCGGGCGGGTTTATGATCCCATAGGGGGCGGGAGGGAAGTCAGGAAGGAAACCGCGCGATCACCTTGTCCAGCGTAATCGGATAATCCCGCACCCTCACCCCGCACGCGTTGTAAATCGCGTTCGCCACCGCCGCCCCCGCGCCGCAAATCCCCAGCTCACCCAGCCCCTTGCTCTTCAGCGGATTTGTCTTGTTGTCCACCTCCTCAATGAACAGGGCATCAATCTGAGGAATATCCGCATGCACCGGCACGTGATACTCCGCCATGTCGTGATTGACGAAATAGCCGAAGCGATCATCCATGATCATCGCTTCCTCCAGCGCCGCACCGACGCCGAAAACCATTCCGCCGATCGCCTGGCTGCGCGCGGTCTTGGCATTCAGGATGCGGCCGGCCGAGAACACACCCAACATCCGCCGCAGCCGCGTCTCGCCGGTATCCATGTCCACCGCAACCTCGGCGAAATGCGCCCCGTAGGATTGCTGCGAGTATTCCTTCTTCATCTTGCCCGGCTCGATCCCGCCATCGGCCGAGATGTCGCCGGCCCGGGCCAGGCTCGCCAGAGATACCGCCTTGCCGCCGCCGCTGATGGTGCCGTCCGCGAACACGGCCTGCCCGGGATCTATTCCCGCTGCCTGCGCCAGCTTGTTGCGCAAATTGCCGCACGCATCATACAGCGCGGACCCCGCACTGGCGGCACCGAACGAGCCGCCGGAGCCGGAGGACATCGGATAATCCGTGTCGCCCATTTCCACATGCACGCGATCCATCGGCAGACCCAGCATCTCGGCCGCAATCTGCGTCATGATCGTATACGTGCCCGTGCCGATATCGGTCATTGCCATCTTCGCCGTCGCCACGCCTTGCGCATCGATCCGCACGCTGGCCTTCGCCGGCTGCAACGGGTTGCCGCGCGTCGCCGCGGCCATGCCCATGCCGATCAGCCAACGCCCCTGCCGCACCTGCCCAGGCTTCGGGTTCCGGCTGTTCCAGCCGAATTTTTCCGCGCCCATTTTCAGGCACGCCACCAGGTTGCGGGTGGAATACGGAACGTGCATCGTCGGATCCTCGCCCGGCTCGTTGCGCAGACGTAGCTCCACCGGATCGATCTGCAGCCTTTCGGCCAGTTCATCCATCGCGCATTCCAGCGCCAGCAGCCCCACCGCCTCGCCCGGCGCCCGCATCGAGGAGGCAACGGGGATATCNNCCTCGTAATCGATCTGCCCGGCCAGGTTGCCGGAAAGCGCATCATGCCCGATCGCCAGGATGTGCCCCTGCGCATCGGTGCCAATCCGCACCCGCTGGATGGTATCGGAGCGGTGCGTCGTCACATGAAAAACCTGCTGCCGCGTCAGCGCCACTTTCACCGGGCGCCCGATCGCCTTGGCGCCCAGCGCCGCCAGCGTGCACTCCGCGCTCAGCCACAGCTTGGCGCCGAATCCGCCGCCGATATACCGGCTGACGACGCGGATGTTCTCCTTCGGCATTTTCAGCGTGGCCGCAAGCGCTTCCTGCGTGCGGTTCGGCATCTGGTTCGCCGTGAACACCGTTAGCTTGTCGCCATCCCACATCGCCACTGTCGCGTGCGGCTCCATCATCGTGTGCGTCTGGAGGGGTGTCGTATATGTCACATCTATCTTGACGGGTGCTTTGGCAAACGCCGAGTCAAAATCGCCGGTGCTGGTATCGGGCGGCGATCCCTGCTGTTCCACCGGCGTTTGCGCCGCGCCGATATTGCCCGCGATGCTGTGGGTGCCATGCGTTTGCTGATACGTCACCTCCACCAGATACGCCGCCGCCCGCGCCTGCTCGAACTGCTCCGCGATCACGAACGCCACCGGCTGCCCGTAATACGCCACCTCCGGCGAATACAGCACCGGACACGCCTTGCGATGCTGCCCGGTGCCCTGCGCCTGCACGTTCTGGAACGTCAGCACCTTGATCACGCCGGGTGACTGTTCCGCAGCACTGGTATCGATCCCGAGGATCTTGCCTTTCGCCACCGACGCGATCACCACAAACCCATACGCGGGCTTGCCCGCATCGCGCACTTCATAGGAATAAACGGCGGTGCCGGTCACCTTCAGCGGACCATCCACGCGATCCAGTGCCTGGCCGACGAGGCCGTTTTTCACGTCGTCGAGAACTGTGTTGCCGATCGGGGCGTTCATTTCGATCATGTCGTGTGGTCCTTTTTGTTCTTTTTTGAAAAAAAGAACCAAAAAACTTTTTTCCCTTTGCGCACGCTGCCGGCGAGCCCCGCGCCAGGTGCCAAAAGTTTTTTGCTTCTTTTTTTCAAAAAAGAAGATTCTATACTTTTGTTGCCTCAGCCAGCACCGCCCGCAACGTGCGATGCGCCAGCGGAACCTTGAAATCATTCCCGCCATACCCGCGCGCGCCGGCGAACGCCGTATCCGCCGCCGCCATGAACACCGCGTCTGACGGAGCTTCGCCCACCAGCTTTTCTTCCGCCGCCGGCACCCGCCACGGTTTATGCGCAAGCCCCCCGAACGCCAGCCGGGCCGCGCGAATCTTGCCACCCTGCACATCGACGATCGCCGCCACCGAAACCAGCGCGAACGCGTAGGACGCGCGATCCCGCACCTTGCGGTACACTTGCCTGCCGCCGACCGGCGGCGGCAGCACCACGGCGGTGATCATCTCGCCGGGCTGCAAATTCGTCTCGATCTGCGGCGTGGATCCCGGCAGGCGGTAGAATTCGGTCACCGCAATCCGCCGCGTGTGCCCGGCGCCATCGATGGTTTCCACGATCGCGCCCAGCGCCAGCATCGCCACCGCCATATCGGAAGGGTGGGTGGCGATGCAATCGTTGCTCGCGCCCAGGATCGCGTGGATGCGGTTATATCCGCCGATTGCCGCGCAGCCCGATCCGGGCGCACGCTTGTTGCACGGCCGGTTGATATCGTAAAAATAGTAGCATCGCGTCCGTTGCAGCAGATTTCCGCCGGTGGTCGCCTTGTTGCGCAACTGGTTGGTGGCGCCGGAGAGCAGCGCGCGGCTCAGCACCGGATAATGTGCGCGCACGCGCGCATCATTGGCCAGATCCGTATTCGT
>PKZM01000052.1:0-7863 GCA_003133065.1 Acetobacteraceae bacterium | reverse complement strand
GCCCTCATGCCGCCTCTCCCGCAACTTCCCTTATCGCCGCGACAATGTTGGGATAGGCGGAGCACCGGCAGATATTGCCGCTCATGCGCTCGCGAATTTCCGCGTCCGTCAGCCGCACCTTCGCGGTCAAATCTTCCGTCACCACGCTCGGCGCGCCGGCCTGCACTTCCGCCAGCATCGCCGCCGCCGAGCAGATCTGCCCCGGCGTGCAATACCCGCATTGATAACCGTCATGCTTCACGAAGGCCGCCTGCAGCGGATGCTGGTTTTCCGGCTGCCCCAGCCCTTCGATCGTGGTGATGTGATCCCCATCGTGCATCACCGCCAGCGTCAGGCAGGAATTGATCCGACGCCCGTTCAGCAGGATGGTGCAGGCGCCACATTGCCCGTGATCGCAGCCTTTCTTCGATCCGGTCAGGCCCACATGCTCGCGCAGCGTATCCAGCAGCGTGGTGCGCGTATCCAGGGCCAGCGTATGTGGCGCGCCGTTGATATGCAGCGTCACCGTCACCGGCGGCACGGAAGCATCCGGCAGATTGCGCAGTGGCGCGCCGGCCGGCGCATCGGCCCGGGCCTGGCCTTCGCCCGCCACCAGCACAAGGGCCGCCACGGCCGCGCTCGTCTCCATGATCTCGCGCCGCGTCGGCGCCAGGTCCTTAAGGCCCATACTCTCCACGCTCATCTCCGCCTGTCTCGCGACCAGCCAGAATGCACGCCAACGCAATCGGTTCACTGCGTGCGCTTCACAAGTCGGAGCCGGCCTTCGCACCCGCGCCCAGCCGTGCTTCATGGCGCCTCACGCATCCGCACCCAAACTGCCTCACGCCAGGAGCCCGACCCTGTTCATGAAGTTTGCCATCCCGGCGTTGATCATCATCGCCGTCCTTCTGGTTTGTGCCGGCGCCTGGCTCTACACCCCCGACCGTCCCCGCGCCGCGCTGGAGGCCAAATATCTCGCCAACCCCGCCGATTACCGCCTCGTCGCCGGCATCCGCCTGCATCTGCGCGATACCGGGCCAAGCGGCGCCCCTGCCATCATCCTGTTGCACGGCTTCGGCTCCAGCCTGCAAACCTGGGATCCTTGGGCGGACACGCTCTCCGCCACCTATCGCGTCATCCGCTACGATCTGCCCGGCTTCGGCCTCACCGGCCCGGACCCCACCGGCGACTATTCCGATGCCCGCGCCATGGCCATCCTGCTCGCGGTCATGGACCAGCTCGGCCTGAAGCGGGCCACGCTGATCGGCAATTCCATGGGCGGCAAGCTCGCCTGGCAATTCGCCGCCACCCATCCGGACCGTGTGGACAAGCTGGTGCTGATCTCCCCGGACGGGTTCGCCAGCCCCGGCTTCGAATATGGGCGCAAGCCGGACGTGCCGTGGATGCTCAAGCTGCTGCCGTACACGCTGCCGCGCGGGATGTTTCGTGCCAGCTTGCTACCCGCCTATGGCGACCCGACGCACCTCACCGATGCCACCCTCGCCCGCTATTACGACAACATGCTGGCCCCTGGGGACCGGGCCGCCATGATTGCACGCATGTCCCAGGTCCTGCTGCAGGACCCCATTCCGCTCTTGGCGAAGATCCAGGCGCCGACGCTGCTTGTGTGGGGTGAGAAGGACGGCATGATCCCCTTCACCAATTCGGCTGACTACCTGCGCGCGATCCCCCACGCCACGCTTGTGGCACTGCCGGGCCTTGGCCATGTGCCGTTCGAGGAAGCGCCCGCTGTGTCGCTCCTGCCCGTCCGGCACTTCCTCGCCGAGCCTTCAGCGCCAGGCTAGAGCTGGAGACATATGCGCACCGCGCGCCTGCGCGCGGAGCCGGCGCGGCAGTCGGCTGCCGCGGCGTTGCCGGAACCTTGCGCCAAAGGACAAAAGTTTTTTGGTTCTTTTTTCAAGCAAGAACCGCTTCCTTCCTTTTTGCCACAATCGCCCGCGTTAAGGCGCTTTTCACATCGCCATGGCAGCACTGTGTGCCGATCTCTCCCCATTCGGAAGGCCAGCGCGTGAAGGGCGTCGTTTTTAGAGAATTCTTCAATTACATCGAGGTTCAGCATGGGGACGAGATGCTGGACGATGTGATCGTCGCCAGCGATCTTCCGCATGGTGGCGCCTACACCAGCGTGGGCACCTATCCTTTCGAGGAAATGCTCAGCCTGGTGCACAGCTACACGGCCGCCAGCGCGCGGTCCGAGGGATGCGTGTTCGCCGGTTTCGGCGAGCATTGTTTCCTGAACTGGCTCAGCTTTTTGCCCGAATTCTTCTCACCGGCGCGCCACCTGTTCGACATTCTCGAACAGGTCAATGATTTCCACGAGCGCGAGGTGCGCAAACTCTATCCGGATGCGGAGCTTCCCACCTTCACCACGGAATCACGCGGCGAGCACGACATGGTCGTTGGCTATCATAGTGAGAAGCAGCTCAGGGATTTCGCGGTTGGGGTGATCCATGGCGCCGCGATTCATCTGCGCGTCGCGATCGAGGTGTCGACTGAGGACGCCGAGGATGCGGCAGGCCCTTATACGCGCATTCGCATCCGGATGGCGGCCCCGGCGGCCTGCCCTGAAAGGGCCGCCCTATGCCCCGTGATGCCGCCGATCTAACCCGCCGGCTGGAGCGGCTGGAACGGCAGGTTGGGCGGGAGCGGGCGGCGCGGGCGGAGGCGGAGCGGCTGCTCGAGAGCAAGAGCCTTGAGCTGTACGAAGCCAATTTTCGTCTGGTTGCCCTCAACGCGGATCTGGAAGCCCGCGTCCGCGCGCGCACGGTGGAGGTGGAGCAGCAGCGCCAGGCCGCGCAGATCGCCAACGAGAAAATCAACCTCGCCACCGCCAGCGGCCGCATCGGCATCTGGGACTATGATATCGTCTCCAGCGCCCTGGTGTGGGACGATCTGATGCTGGATCTGCATGGCCTGACACCCCAGGACAACACGGCGGTCTACGATATGTGGCGGCGGTGCGTGCATCCCGAGGATCTCGCGATGGCGGAGCAGGCCGTCGCGAGGGCGATCAAGGCCGATATCCCTTTGAACACCGAGTACCGGATTGTCTGGCGGGATGGCAGCATACATCACCTGCGCGCCGCCGGCCGTGTGACGCGCGACGAGAGCGGCCGCGCCATGCGCATCGTCGGCGTGAACTGGGATGTGACGGAGGCACGGCAACTGGCGGCGGATCTGCGCCAACAGATGACGCTGCAGGCGGAGATGGCCGAACGTGAGATCGTAACGAGATCGGAGCGAGATGCCGCGCAGCGCGCAGCGCGTGCGAAATCCGAGTTTCTTGCCACCATGAGCCACGAAATGCGGTCGCCCATGAGTGCCCTTCTGGGGGTGATCGATGTGCTGCGCGGCGAGACGCTGGAGCCTGAGCAGAAGCGCCTGGTCGACATGGCGCATAACTCGGCCTCCATGCTGCTCGCCGTGCTCAACGATGTTCTGGATTTCTCCAAGATCGAGGCGGGTGCGATGTCGGTCGAGCGGCGTCCGGCGGAATTGCGCCGGATGCTCGATGAGGTGGTGCAGCCGCATATGCTGGCAGCGGGCCACAAGGGCCTGGCCTTCACCCTGTGCGTCGATTCCGCCTGCCCCGCCGGATTGCAGACCGACAGTTTGCGGGTGAAGCAGATCATTGGAAATTTGCTGTCGAATGCGATAAAGTTCACCACGGCCGGACAAATTTCCGTGTCGGTCGCGGTCTTGCCCCCGGCACAAGCGCCCACGCTGCGCATCGATGTGCGCGATACCGGCATCGGGATCGCGGCGGAAGCCCTCGCGCGGCTGTTCCGTCCGTTCACGCAGGCCGACGGTTCCACCACGCGCTTGTATGGCGGCACCGGGCTTGGGCTGGCGATATCGAAAAAACTCGCCGAGTTGCTGGGGGGTACATTGTCCGCCGCCAGCGAGCCTGGCGTGGGCAGTGTCTTTTCGCTGCTTCTCCCCCTGCTTGAATGCGACGGCGGTGTTGAGCGGGGTGACGTTGAGGCCCCGGCGCCGCCGGCGATGGTTCATGCTGGGCGGCGTGCGCTGGTGGTGGATGATGACCCCACGATCCGGTGGCTGTCGGAACGGCTTCTGACATCGCTCGGCTTCGTGGTGGATAGCGCGCCGGATGGCGAGCAGGGGCTGACGCGTTTCCTGGCCGGGTCCTTCGATTTGGTTCTCACGGATTGCCACATGCCGCGGATGGATGGCGTGGCGTTGAGCCAGGCCGTGCGTGCCGCCGAGCAGAGCGCCCCCCGGCGCGTGCCGATCATCGGTGTGACCGCCGATGTTACGGAGGCGCAGCGTGAACGCTGCCTGGAAGCGGGCATGTCTGCTCTGGCTATCAAGCCGCTGACGTTGCCGGTGCTGTCGGCGCTGATTGCCCAGCATTTCGGCGGGACCCAAGCAGCGCCGGTGCAGGGCGAGGCATCAAGCGCCACGGCGTTCGACGAGAGTATTTTCCTGTCGATTCTCGAGCCCTCGGACCCGGAAGGTGCTGCCTGGCTGGGCGAGTATCTGGCGGCCGGGGCCAGCGAACTTGCCACCTTGCGATGCCTGGAGGCGGATAAATCCGCCCTATCGGAGATTGTTGCCGTTGCGCATCGTCTGGCTGGCGCATCCTACTCCGCCGGCGCCATGCGCACAGGGGACGCCGCCCGCGCCCTGGAGCACGCCGCGCTGGCAGGCGACACCGCCTGTATCCAGGCTCTGATCGCCAGCATTGCCGACAGCCTCGCCGCCGCACAAATTGCGATCAACGCCTTCCTGGCAGGTAGCGTGCCGGTCTTGAAGGTATAAGAAAGTCTTGTTTTCTGAAGGAAAGAAGCAAAAGACTTTTGTGCGTTGAGTCGGGTGCTGGAGCAACGCGCCCCTAGAGCGGGTTCAGCCTGACTGGAACTCCTGTGACGCCCGTCAGCCCGCTCTAGCCTGATGTTTGAGCGAGCATTTTTATCAGCCTCTCGACGCCCGGCTCGCGCCCGGCGATTCCAGTCAGGCTGATAATGCTCTAAAGGGGCAAAAGTTTTTTGGTTCTTTTTTTCAAAAAAGAACATCTCTCTTACGGCGCGGTTGCCTCCCGCGGGTAGAGGATGATCGAAAGATAGGTCATCGGTTTTTTCAGAAGCCGTTCAGGCCCATGGGGGGCCGCGGAATCGAAGAGGAGCGCGTCGCCGGGGGTGAGGTGGTAGGCTTCCTCACCGTGGCGGTAGAGCACTTCGCCGGTGAGCATGTAGATGAATTCGGTGCCCGCGTGGCGAAATCCGGTGTAGGGGACGGCGTCTTCGTGCAGCGTGATCAGATAGGGCTCCACCACCACGGCGCCGCCCAGCGCATGGCCCAGCAGGCTGTATTGATGCCCGGCCTTGGTGCCGCGCCGCTCGATGATCACCCCGGTCCCGGCCTTCACGAAGGAACAGTCGCGTTTTTCCTCGAAGGTCGAGAAGAACGTCGTCAGCGGCACGTTTAGCGCCGTCGCCAGCGCCTGCAGGCTGGCGAGCGACGGCGAGATCTGCCCGTTTTCGATCTTCGAGAGCATCCCGCCAGAGAGGCCGGCCGCGGTCGCGAGTTCGGAGACCGTGATTCCCACCCGCCGGCGCAGCAGCCGCACCTGCACGCCGATTGCCTGTTCCAATGTCAGGTCGGAAACCGCGGCGGCGTTCGACCCCGTCGTGTAGCGTTCCGGCTCGACATTGTTCGGCTCGGCCAGCGGCGTTTTGGATAGTTTCACCGGACTGGATTTGGCTTGGCCGCGCGCGGACATGGACGATTCTCCCCTCACCGTCGCATTATGGCGCGAACCGGCGAAAATCACAGGTTTATTCTGGCGCGCGGCCGCCCCGCCGGCGCCGGGCACGATATTGTTGCAATTCAGAGCGTTGCGACGTCCGGCCCGCGCCCCGGTGCCGTCGCCGCGCCGTCATCCAGCGGCGCCAGGTAGTCGAGGATCGTCTGCCGGTAGTTCGCCATGCCCTTATAGGCGGCGATTTCCGGGTCCAGGCCGCGCAGCACCCGGTGCAGCCGCTTCGCCCATTTCGGCACAAGCACCAACTCCTCCAACCGCAGCAGATAGGTGCGGATGCCAAACAGGATGGCCCCGCTGCGCGGCAGCCTCGTCAGCGTCTGCAACTCCACCCGCAGGCACATGATGCGGCCCACGTTCTGCGCCGTCACGGTCAGCTTGTCCGGCGCCCAAACGGCGCGGTTCTCGCTGGACATGTCCAGCCGCGGATTGACCGTCAGCCCCCAGTTCACCCGCCGCACCGGCTTTTCCGCCTTCAGCTTCAGCAAAAAACGCAGCGACCGGTCGAACACCCCCAGTTCATGCGCCACCGGCACCGGCTGGTGGATTTGCTGAAAGCCCATTCCCAGCTTGAAATTCAGCGACCAGTCGGCGGCGCCGGTCACCATCCCGCCATCCAGGAACAGATTGCCGTCCCGCTGGTCCATCAGCGTGAAATCTCCCTGCGCCTGGCGCGTGATGTATTCCAGCGGCGGCCAAGGCAGCGTCCCCGCATCCCCGAACGTGAAGTCCTGCACGATCCCGAGCGGCCGGTTCACCCAGCGCCACGCATCGCCCGATACGTCCAGTTCAAAATCTTCCGGATAGTCCCGCGCGAAACTGCGCATCAGCCATTCCAGCGTCTCCCATTCGGCCAGCCGCATATGCGGCAACACCTGGCAACGCCCCGGATCGGCGCGCAGCACCATCTCCCGCTCGGCGCCCTCGCCCAGATAATGCTCGTCCAGATCGAACACCGCCTCATACGCCACAGTGGGGCCGCCGCGGATATGCGGCTCCATGTTCACGGCATACATGAACCGATCATCCCGAAACGGAAACGGAAATCGCAATATCGCCGCGTTGGAATTCGCAAACGAGAAATCGTCCCTGAAAGTCTCGCCAGCTTTCAAAACCAGCTTGCTACTCACGCGATACAGCTCCGCCGCTCCAGGGTTATGCCGGCGAGAGCCGGAATCCACGCCGTGCGCAAGAAGGAAACAGCAGCAAGGCAAGATGTTCTTTTTTGAAAAAAAGAACCAAAAAACTTTCGGTCCTGGACCGTGCGGTTTTCACAACCACTGGCCCAGTTTAGCAAAAGTTTTTTGCTTCTTTTTTTCAAAAAAGAAGCGCTTTCTTCGCGGCGGTGATGGTGTTCCGCAACAAACAAGCAATCGTCATCGGCCCCACCCCGCCCGGCACCGGCGTAATCCGACCCGCCACCGCCACCGCCTCCTCGAACGCTACATCGCCCGCCTGCCGGCTCTTGCCGCCCTCGCCCGGCACCCGGTTTATGCCGACATCGATCACCGTCGCCCCCGGCTTGATCCAGTCGCCGCGAATCATCTCCGGCCGCCCGATCGCCGCCACCAGAATATCCGCCCGCCGGCAAACCTCGGCCAGATCCCGCGTTCGCGAATGCGCGACCGTCACCGTGCAATTCCGCTGCAGCAACAACTGCGCCACCGGCTTGCCCACGATGTTCGAGCGGCCCACCACCACGGCCTCCAACCCCGATAAGTCCCCCAGCTCCGCCTCCAGCAGCAGCACGCAGCCCAAAGGCGTGCACGGCACCAGCCCCGGCAGCCCCGCCGCCAGCCGGCCCGCATTCACCACATGAAACCCATCCACATCCTTGCCCGGGTGGATCGCCGCAATCACCGCATCCGCATCCAAATGTTGCGGCAGCGGCAACTGCACGAGAATCCCATGCACCAGCTTGTCCTCATTCAGCGCCTGGACAAGCCCCACCAGCTCCGCCTGGCTGGATACCGCCGGCAGCCGGTGCTCGAACGCCCGCATGCCCACCTGCACCGTGGTCCGCGCCTTGTTCGCCACATACACTTTGGAAGCCGGATCATCCCCCACCAGCACCACCGCCA
>PKZM01000017.1 GCA_003133065.1 Acetobacteraceae bacterium | reverse complement strand
GGCGGTGCTGGCGGCCGCGCGCAAGCGCGAGGCGCTTGAGGCCGAGAAGCGCGCCCGCCTTGCCGCCGGCGAGCTTGGCCTGGACATCTACAAGATGCGCGAACGCCTGGCCGAGAAGGGCCTCGTCTATGTGTGATTTCTCCGTCGAGCCAACAGGCAAAAGTTCTTTGCTTCTGTCTTTCAAGAAAGAAGATTCTTTTGTCTAACGGTTTACGCGCCATGTGGATGCGCGGCGGCACCTCCAAGGGCGCCTTCCTCCTGGCGGAAGATCTCCCTGTGGATATCGCGGCCCGCGATGCGTTGCTGTTGCGCATCATGGGATCGCCCGATGCGCGGCAGATCGATGGCATGGGCGGTGCTGATCCGCTCACCTCGAAGGTGGCCGTGGTCAGCCGCTCGGCGCGGCCGGGTGTGGATGTGGATTATCTGTTCCTGCAGGTGTTCGTCGATCGTCCGGTAGTGACGGATTCGCAGAATTGCGGGAACATGCTGACCGGTGTTGGGCCTTTCGCGATCGAGCGTGGGCTTATCCCGGCATCGGGCGACGTTACGCCCGTGCGCATCTTCATGCAGAATACCGGCCAGGTGGCTGTCGCGTCGGTGCCCACGCCGGGGGGGGTGGTAACGTATGCCGGGGATGCGCGCATCGATGGCGTGCCTGGCACGGCGGCCGCGATCCCGCTCGATTTCGAGGATGTGGCGGGATCGAGCTGCGGCGCGTTGTTGCCGACGGGGAACGCGTCCGACGAGATTGACGGCGTGCGCGCGACGCTGATCGATAACGGCATGCCGTGCGTGATCATGGCGGCCGGCGATCTCGGGGTGCGCGGAGACGAGACGCGTGATGCTCTGGATGCGAATACCGCATTGAAGACCCGGCTGGAAAAGATCCGACTGGCAGCTGGACCTTTGATGAATCTCGGCGAGGTTGCGGAAAAGTCCGTGCCGAAGATGATTCTGGTCTCGGCGCCGGTGCAGGGTGGTGCCGTTTCCACGCGGTCATTCATTCCGCACAGGTGCCATGCGTCGATCGGTGTCTTCGCGGCGGTGTCAGTGGCGAGCGCCTGCCTGATCGAGGGATCGCCCGCGGCGGCTGTGGCACGGATACCGCACGGCGATCGGGTGCGTGTTTCGGTGGAGCATCCCTCCGGCGAGACGACGTGTGTGGTGACGCGGAATGCGGCGGGGGGAATTGGCGCGACGGCGATACTGCGCACGGCGCGGAAACTGTTCGATGGGGAGGTGTTTTGAAGGAAGGTCTTCTTTTTTGAAAAAATCCTTTTTTGACTGTCAGCGCGCGACTCTGTGGCAGCGCCCACAAGGGAAGAAACGTTTTTTGGTTCTTTTTTTAAAAAAGGACACGTCCTTCCTTAAACCTCCTTCGCCACGTCCCTCTCCGGATCAAACGCATTCACATAACCCACCTGCTGCAAAAGCCGGTGCAGCAGCCTGACCACCTGATCGCGTTCCTCCTCCGTCAACGTCTCCAGCAAGCGTTCCTGTCGGGCCAGCGCCAAGACCAGAATTTGGTCGTGTATCGCGCGGCCCGCCTGCGTCAGTTCGGCCGTACGCGCGCGACCGCCAGGGTTGGGCACCTCGATCAGGCCACGCGCCTCCAGCACCGCAAAACTCCGGCTGACCGCGGCCTTGTCCAGCCCGACAACCTGGCAAATGCGCGCACCGGTGGCGCCGCCTTCGCTGCCGATGGTGGCCAGCACACGCCAGTCGATCACGCCGAGATCAAAGCGCTTGCGATAGAGCTGCGAGGCGCCCGCGGACAGCTTGTTGGCCAGCCACGTCACCAAGCCCGGGACGTAACGTTCTGCGTCGAGAGTCGCAGCGTTCACAAGAGAACAAGGGAAAGAACGAATGTTCTTTTTTGAAAAAAAGAACCAAAAAACTCTTGACTCATGGTGCCGTGCTAGCTTTCGAGCATCTTGCGGAGAAGATCCACGTCTTCGGCGAATGCGCTGTCGGAGGTCATCAATTCCGAAACGCGGGTGCAGGCGTGCATGACCGTAGTATGATCGCGGTTGCCGAACTTCTTGCCGATTTCAGGCAGTGAGCGGCTGGTCAATTGCTTGGCGAGATACATGGCCACCTGGCGCGGACGCGCCACGCTGCGCGCACGCCGCGCACTCACCATGTCGCCGATGCGCATGTTGTAATGCTCGGCGACACGGCGCTGAATCTCGTCGATCGTTACACGCTTGTCATGCGCCTTGAGAATGTCATGCAGGACCTCCTGCGTTGTCTCCAGCGTAATCGGCCGGTTGAACAGATTGGCATGCGCGATCAGACGGTTCAGCGAACCCTCGAGCTCGCGCACGTTGGTGGTGATCTTGTGGGCCAGAAACTCCATCACCCGCGAGGGCACGGATTGCCCGGCGCGCGCCGCCTTTGCCTCCAGAATGCTGATGCGAAGCTCGAACGTCGTCGCGTGCAAATCGGCCACCATGCCGCAGCCCAGCCGGGTGCGGAGGCGATCCTCCAGGCCCGACAGATCGGAGGGCGATTTGTCGGCGCTGACCACGATCTGCTTGCCGGCATCCACCAGAGCATTGAAGGTGTGGAAGAATTCTTCCTGGGTGTTGTCCTTGCCGATCAGGAACTGAAGATCGTCGATCATCAGGACATCGACGGACCGCAGATGGTCCTTGAATTCGATCGTCTGCTGGGAGCGTATGGCGGCGATGAAACGATACATGAACTTTTCGGCCGACATGTAGGCCACAGTGGAATGCGCCGCGCCACGCCGTGTCAGTTCCAGGCCCACCGCATGCATCAGGTGAGTCTTGCCCAAGCCCACGCCGCCATACAGGAAGAGCGGATTGAACTCCTTGCTGCCGGGGTGCTCGGCCACACGCCTGGCGCAGGCATAGGCAAACTCGTTGGGCTTGCCGACCACGAAACTGTCGAAGGTGAACCGCGGATCAAGCGGCGCGGAAAGCTCGTCGGAGGCACGATGGGGGGCGGCGCCCAGGCGCGTTGAGGCAGACGGTGGTGGAGGCATGGGCATCGGGGCGGCGGCCAGGCTTTCGGCAAGGCCCGCCTGCGGCCGCGCGGCACCTACCCGGATCTCCACCCGGCGAATGGCAGGGTTCTCCTCCTGCCATAGGGTGCAAATCTTCTCGCCATAATGGCTGCGAACCCAGTCGCGCAGAAAGCGGGAGGGGAGGTGAACCGTTACCTCCTCCCCGTCGATGCCCGCCAGGGTCATCTGCTTCAGCCAGCTGCGATACTCCACATCGCCGACGTCAGACTGCAGCCGGCCCCGGATCCGCGCCCACTGTGCCGCAAGTTGCGGCTCGCCCGCGATCGGCGGCAGTTTCACCTCAGCGGAGGTCTCATCGCCACGGCGATGCAGATCAGTATCAACAGTGCCGAGGGGAGACACCTTCTCTCGATTGGTCTGCGTGCTGCCGGAGCTCAAGTGTCACATCCCCACGTTTCTCTTGATCGTCAGGCATCAGCAAGAAGGCAAAGCCATTGAGGCCCTGGCAAGGTGCCAGCTAATGAAAATCATTTAGGATATCGGCGCAACCGGGCGTGCCGGTAGCTAAAACTTAGGTCAATTCCCGCGAGGAGGCAAACAAATTCTAAACACCGGGTCGTATGCCCAAGTAATGTTCGGCGAATACTTGAGTTGAGCCACTCGCCCGGGCAGTTACGCCGCAGGGTGCCATTTGCCGGGATCCGGGCCGGGGGGTGCGGCCTCGGGAGGGCTTCGCCACGCTTGGTGGTGGTGGCGGGGCGGCCACTTCTGCCCGGTGCGCGAAGCCACGGGCAGAACTGGCTGGTCAGCTCGCGGCGATCTGCTTGATGCGCGCCGTCATACGCGACAACTTACGCGCAACGGTGTTTTTATGGATCACGCCCTTGCCGGCGGCGCGCTGCATTTCCGGCTGCGCCTCGCGCAGGGCAGCATTGGCTGCCTCGCGATCGCCACCGGTGATCGCCGCCTCGACCTTCTTGACAAATGTCCGCATCCGGGATTTGCGCGCGCTATTACGCGCCGCCCGGACTGTGTTCTGTCGGATGCGCTTCCGCGCGGAATCGGTGTTCGCCATATGGTCGGGTCAATCTCTTACGGGTCATTGGTCATGAACCGGCGGCCATGGTCAATGCAGCGGCGCCGGGGAGGCAGGTTTCTAGGATTGCCCCGTGGACGAGTCAAGCAAAACGGCAGGATGCTGGTGATCACACCAAGTTCATTTCCAGTAAACTGGGATCATGCATCGAGACGAGGATCATCTTTGAACTTTCGGGCAGAAAAAAGTGCTCCGTCCTGCCTGGGTGAGACGAGTGATCCCGCTGCAGGCCGGGTGCCCAGGACATGGGGCACACGACGCATGCGCGCAGGGCTCACCCTCCCTGCCATACACTTTCCAAGCGTGCTGGAAATACCCCAGCTCTCCGCTCGGCTGCACATAGTCCCGTAAGGACGATCCCCCCGCGGCGATCGCCTCGGTCAGTGTCGCGCGGATGGCTGTCACGAGCCCGGTGGCACGGGTGCCCGCGACACTGCGCGCCAGCCGCCGCGGCGAAATGCGGGCACGGAACAATGCCTCGCACACATATATATTGCCCAAGCCCGCCACGATCCTCTGGTCCAGTAGAGCGGTCTTGATAGGGGTGCGCTTGCCGGCCAGGGAAGCGGCGAGATAAGCGGCATCGAACCCGGCCTCCAGCGGTTCAGGCCCCAGGGACGATAGGTGCCGGTGCCGATGCACAGCCTCGCTACGCACCAGATCAAGGCTGCCGAAGCGCCGCGGATCCACGAAGGCGATGCGCCAGCCCTCGTCGGTTACCAACACCAGATGCTCATGCAACACGGGCAGAGACGGCGCCGTCGGCCCATGCTCGCGGGTGATGTTCATCCTGCCAGACATGCCGAGATGCAAAATGACGCTGTCACCGCCGTCCAACTGCATGATGATGTATTTGCCGCGCCGGCGCAGCCCGAGCACGCGGGCGCCGGTCAGCCGGGCGGCGAACCCCGCCGGCACCGCCCAGCGCAGGTCGGGTCGCCGCAGCTCCGCCCACCGGATGGCCCGGCCTTCCAGCCGCCCTGCCAGGCCACGCATAACTGTTTCTACTTCGGGGAGTTCCGGCATGGAGCGTTTGGGCTATACACCAACCGTGATGAACAGCCAGCCCCTGCCTCCCGACCGCCCCAACCTTGGCCACGGGGGCGACAGCGATACCGATTTCGGCTTCCGCCGGGTGCCTCAGGCCGCCAAGAAACCCATGGTCCGCGCGGTCTTCGATAGCGTGGCCCCGAAATATGATGTGATGAACGATATCATGTCTATGGGCATCCATCGCGTGTGGAAGCGGATTTTCGCCACCCGCCTGCGCCCCTCCCCCGCACGCTCGCTGCTGGATCTGGCATCCGGTACTGGAGATATCGCGTCCGCCTGGCGCAGGATGGGCGGTGGACCTGTGCTGCTCACCGACATCAACGCGGCCATGCTGGGCGCCGGGCGAGACCGCGCCATCACACGCGGCCTGGTGGAGGGCTTTACCTACGCCGTAGCAGATGCAGAGCGGCTGCCCTTTCCGGACCGCAGCTTTGATACCGTGTCCATGGCCTTCGGCTTGCGGAACTGCACCGACAAGCCGGCCGTGCTGCGAGAGGCCCGCCGTGTGCTCAAGCCCGGCGGAAGGTTCTTCTGCCTGGAATTCTCCCGGCTGCAGGTGGCTGTGCTGGAGGGTATCTACGACCGCTGGTCGTTCGGCGTGCTGCCCCGGGTCGGGCGTCTGGTGGCCGGCGACAGCGACAGCTATCGCTACCTCGCAGAGAGTATCCGGGTATTTCCCGATCAGGAAACCCTGGCCGGCCTGATGTGCGACGCCGGCCTGGAGCGCGTTAGCTACGAAAATCTTTCCGCCGGCATCGCCGCCATACACGCCGGCTGGCGCCTGTAGGGTCCGCCGTGAAAAAACGTATGCCTGTTTGGGGGTCGGTCTCGTGGGAAAGGCGGTGCTGCTCATCGTATCCGGGGGGATCGCGGCGTACAAGGCGCTTGAGCTGGTCAGGCTGCTCAGGCGTGCGAACATTGCGGTAACCGCTGTTCTCACCGCGGCGGGCGCGCGCTTCGTGACGCCGCTCTCGCTCCAGGCGCTTACCGAAAACCGGGTCTATACCGATCTGTGGTCGCTCACCGACGAAAGTGAAATGGGCCACATCCAGCTCTCCCGCGCCACCGACCTGGTGGTCGTGGCCCCGGCCTCGGCCGACATCATGGCCGCCCATGCAGCGGGGCTGGCGCACGACCTGGCGACAACCCTGCTCTTGGCCACCGACAAGCCGGTGCTGGTAGCACCTGCGATGAACGTTCGCATGTGGCAGCACCCGGCTACGGCCGCAAATGTCGCCACGCTCGCCACGCGGGGCGTACGCTTCGTGGGGCCGGACGAGGGGGAGATGGCCTGCCACGAGCATGGCCCGGGACGCCTTGCCGAACCCGCCGCTATCCTCGCTGCGATCGAGACGTTTTTCGCCCGTTCGCTTCTCCTGGCGGGCCGCCACGTGCTGGTCACCGCGGGCCCAACCCAGGAGCCGATCGACGCGGTGCGCGTTATCGCCAACCGCAGTAGCGGCCGGCAGGGCTACGCGATCGCCGCCGCTCTGGCGGAATTAGGCGCCCGTGTCACGCTGGTCAGCGGCCCCGTTTTTCTGCCCGACCCGCCGGGCGTGGTTGTTCAGCACGTGGAAACGGCGGCACAGATGCTGGCTGCTTGCGCGCACGCGCTGCCGGCCGATGCAGCCGTGTTCGCCGCGGCCGTGGCCGACTGGCGCATGGCTGCACCGCTGCCCGCCAAACTGAAGAAGAGCGCAGGGCCGCCGGCGCTGGATCTGGTTCCGACCGTGGATATCCTGGCCACGCTGTGCCGCCCCGGCCCGAACCGGCCGGGCTTGACCATCGGCTTTGCCGCGGAAACCGACGATGTGGTGGGCCGCGCCCGCGCCAAGCGCCTGGCCAAAGGGTGCGACTGGCTGGTGGCCAATGATGTAAGGCCGGAAACCGGCATCATGGGCGGCGCCCGGAACCAGATCCATTTGTTCACGCAAGACACTGAGGAACATTGGCCGGACCTGCACAAGCAGGAGGTGGCCAGGCGGCTGGCGCAGCGGATCGCCGCAGCACTCGGCATGACACCAGGGTCGAGGGCGTGAAAAGCGCCCGACCTTCCGGCAGCGTGCGCGGCCGACTGATGCGGTTGGCGCTGCTGCTGGTTCTGCCGGGGCTACTGATTTCAACCCTGCTCACCTGGCGCATCTTCGTCACCACACGGCAGGATACGGAAACCGGGCTGCTGGAAACCGCGCGCGGCCTCACCCAACTGGTGGACCGGGAATTCATCCAGGGCGAGGTGCTGCTGCACACGCTGGCGGCAACCGACGAGCTTCGGACCGGCCAACTGCCTGCATTCGACCGGCTGGCCAGGGCAACCGCCGTGATCGGCGGCACGATCGTGCTGGTGGATGCGACCGGCCAGGAACTGATCGATACCGCCTTGCCCCCCGGTGTAATGCTGCCAAGGGAGAAAGCACCGACCGGCTGGGCGGCGGAATCGGTGGGCGAGCCCGTCATATCGCCGTTGACGCGCATGGCGTCCGGCATGCTGGCGGTGCAGGTGATCCTGCCGGTTTCCGGCCAGCAGGGTGCGCGGCCAGCCTCGCATATGTATGACCTCAAGCTCATCGTGCCCACCGCCTCGCTGCAGGCCATCGTCATGCGCAGTGCGCTGCCGTCCGGCTGGATGGCCGCCGTCACCGACGCCACCGGCGTTCTTGTCGCCCGTACGCGCAAGCCGGAGCACTATATCGGGCGCAGGGCCGGCCCCGGCTTGCTGGCGTTCCTGGCACGTGATGGGGAGGAGGTGCGCAACAGCATTTCGGTGGACGAGGTGCCGGTGGTGGTGGCGTTCGTGAAATCTCCGCTCACGCATTACGTGGTGGCCGTCAATGTCGCGCGTGCCACGATGGCGCAGGCCGGCGAGCAATCCAGCTGGCTGCTGCTTGGCCTTGGCTCCGCCGCCATCCTGATCGGGCTGCTCGGCGCTGTTGTGGTGGCGCGTGGCATTACGCGGCCGATCGAGGCCATGGCCGACGCGGCCCGGCGCTTAGGCGAAAGCGGTGCCTGGGTATCGCAGAAGCCGGGACGCGGCCAGGATTGGTCGCTTGCGGAAACGGAGGCAGTGGCCACGGCTCTGGCGGGCGCGGCGCGCGCACTGGTGGAGCGGCAGGAGGCGCTGACGGAACTGAATGCCTCGCTGGCCGCGCGTGTCGCGGCGCGCACCTGCGAACTCGCCGCGGCCAATGCGGCATTGGACGCGGAGCGCCTTCGCCTGGGCTCCATTCTGGACCAGATGCCGATCGGGGTGGTGGTGCACCAGGCCGACGGGACGCTGCTATTCGTGAACATCGAGGCCCGCCGCCTGCTGGAACTGCCCAATGGCCCGCTCGATGCGGTGCCGTGGCCCAGGTTCCGCGACGGGCAGACGATCCTTTCGCCGCAGGAGCGGCCGAGCGCGCGCGCGCTGCGCGGCTTGACGGCCGACCGCATGCTGCTGACACTGGAGCCTGCGGCGATGACGAAAAAGCTCGAGCTGGAGGTCAATGCCAGCCCGGTGCGCGATGCGCAGGGCCAGGTGAGCCTTTCCGTGAAGACGTTGCAGGATGTGACGGCCCGGCTGGAAGCCGAGGAAGCGCGACGGCGTAGCCAGCGGCTGGAAGCGATCGGCCAATTGACCGGCGGTGTCGCACACGAGTTCAACAATGTGCTGATGGCGGTTTCCGGTTGCCTGGACCTGTTGGCACCGTATGTCGCGGCGATCCCCCCCGAGGGCGGCCGGCCCCGCGCCGCCGCGCTGCTGGCGAACGCATCGCGCGCGGCCAGCCGCGGCGGACGGCTGACCGGGCAATTGCTGGCCTTTGCGCGCCGCCAGTACCTTCAGGTGGAACCGGTGGATCTGAACAGCCTGGTGACGGGCATGAAAGAACTGCTGGAGAGCACACTCGGCCGCGCGATCGAGGTTCAGGTGCTGCCCGACCCGGCGGTTTGGCCGGCGATGGCCGACCCATCGCAGCTGGAGCTGGTGCTGCTGAACCTGGCGATCAATGCCCGCGACGCCATGCCGGGCGGCGGGCGGCTGACTATCCGCACCGCGAACGCGTGCCTGCCGCCGCCCTTCCGCCCGGAGGATCCGCCTGAGGGCGAGCACGCGGTTTTGTTCGTGGGCGACACCGGCGATGGCATGTCGGCCTCGGTGCTGGCCCGCGCCTTCGAGCCGTTTTTTACCACCAAGGATGTCGGCCGCGGATCGGGACTGGGATTACCGCAGGTGCTGGGCGTGGCACAGCAGATGGGCGGCGGCGTCGCCATCAGCAGCGTGCCGGACGAAGGCACGGAAGTGCGCGTATTTCTGCCGCGCGCGCTGCAGGCACCGGCGGAGGTGCCGGGCCCGCCGGCCGTGGAAGCGCCACCAGGCCTGCTGCGCGGCGCACGGCTGCTTTTGGTGGATGACGATGCCGACGTGCGGGAGATCGCCCGCGTGATGCTGGAGGAACTGGGCGCAGTGGTGGTGGAGGCAGAGAGCGGTGCGGCCGCACTGCTGCACCTGCAGACCGAACGGTTCGAGCTGGTTCTAGCCGATTATACAATGCCCAAGATGACCGGGATGGATCTGGCCGAAGAGATCGCGCGGATCATGCCGGGGCTTCCTGTGCTGCTGATGACCGGCTACGGAAGCATCGCAGTGAGCGATCCGGGCCCGCATATCCGTGCCACGCTGCTGAAACCCTTCCGCACGGAGGCGCTCTCGCAGGTGCTGATGCGCGAACTGGGGCTTGGCGAGGCCGGCGGCGGGCAGGCCGGGAAAGACGCGCCGGTACCGGCAGGGGGGTGAGCAGTGGCGGAGTCGGCACAGGCTGCGATCGAGGTAATGGTATTGGACCCGCGGCTGCGGGAATGGGGCCTGCCGGCCTATCAGAGCGCCATGGCTGCGGCCATCGACTTGCATGCGTGCATTGATGGCCCGCTGCGGCTGCTGGCCCAGGCGCCTGCGCAACTGATCCCAGTGGGCATCGCCGTGCACATGGCGCGCGACGACATGGCCGCCATTATCGTGCCGCGTTCCGGCCTTGGGCATAAGAAGGGGCTGGTGCTGGGCAACCTGGTGGGGGTGATCGATGCCGACTATACGGGCCCGATCATGGTCAGCGCGTGGAACCGTAGCGAGGCGGGCAGCGAGGCCGTGGTGATTCAGCCCGGCGAACGGATCGCGCAGATGATGTTCGTGCCGGTGCTGCGGCCGGCGTTTACGGTGGTGGAAGCGTTTTCGCGGGTGACGGCACGGGGTGCGGGCGGCTTTGGCTCCACCGGCTGATCTGGCCGCCCCGGCGCGGCCCATGGCCGGGTTCACCCGCGGGCTGCTGCTGCTGGCTGGCCTGGCCGCTTCGGGGGTGGCGCTCCGGCTGCTGGGCTCCGGCGCGCTGAAGGGGGCGGAACCCACGCTTGCCGGCGCGCTCGCGCTGGTAGCGGCGGGCGCCGTGCTCTCGGCCGCCGGTGTGCCGCGCCAGGCGGTGGCGTTCGGCGCGGGGTATGTGTTCGGCGCATGGAACGGCGCTGCGCTCGCGATGGTGGCGCTGATGCTGGGCTGTGCGGCCGATTTCTGGTGGGCGCGCACGGTGGCGCGAAACTGGGCGATCCGGCACCTGCGGGGGCGGCTGGCCCGGATTGACCGCTTCCTTGCGCAAAACCCGTTCACCGCCACGTTGACGCTGCGGTTGCTGCCGGTTGGGAACAATCTGGCGGTGAACCTTTTGGCGGGCGTATCAGGCGTGCGGGCCTGGCCGTTTCTGGCGGCGAGCACCATTGGCTACGTGCCGCAGACAGTGGTTTTTGCCCTGGTGGGGAGCGGCGTGCACGTGGATCGGGCAATTCAGGTGGGGCTGGGGGTGGGATTGTTTGCGGCATCGGGCGCGCTGGGCGCGTGGCTGATGCGGCGTATGTAGGAAGGTGTTCTTTTTTGAAAAAAAGAACCAAAAAACTTTTGTCTGTTCGGATGCGCCGGTTGCTGGCGTGTCGGATCGTGGGGACGGCGGCGGAATAAAAGTTTTTTGCTTCTTTTTTTCAAAAAAGAAGGCCTTCCTTCTTCTGGCATAAACGTTGCTGCGAATTTCGCTGCATCTGGGAGTTTCCCATGGAACCCACTCGCCGCCAATTGCTCACCCGTATCGGCGTCGCCGCCGGCAGCGTCGCCATGTATCAGGCGATGACCACGCTTGGCCACGCCGCCGGCACGGATTTCACCGGCCCGCCGGCGCTTGCCGGCGCACGCCCCGGCACCACCGTTCTGGTACTGGGAGCGGGGCTGTCCGGTATGCTCGCGGCCTATGAATTGCGCCGTGCCGGCTATAGCGTGCGGGTGCTGGAGTTCCAGAACCGGTCGGGCGGGCGCAACATCTCGCTGCGCGGCGGCGACAGCCTGACCGAGCTCGGCGGCTATACGCAGAAATGCGAGTTCTCACCGGGCAACTATATAAACCCCGGGCCGTGGCGCATCCCCTATCACCACCGCGCCATTCTGCATTATTGCAAGGCCTTCGGGGTGGCGCTGGAGCCGTTCATCGAAGTGAACCACAACGCCTACCTGCATGATCCGCGCAGCTTCGGTGGCAAGCCGCAGCGCTACCGCGAATATCTCGGCGACTTCACCGGCTATACCGCCGAACTTCTGGCCAAGGCGATCAACCAGAACAAGCTGGACCAGCCCGTGACCGCCGATGAGAAGGCCGAGTTGCTGAAGGCCATGCGCATGTGGGGCCTGCTGGATGGCAATTACAGCTACAAGAAGGGCCTTGAGGCCTCGCTGCGCCGCGGTTACGACAAGCCGCCCACAGCCGGCATCAACGGCGCGCCCACGCCATCGGACCTGCTGGCGCGCGACGAGATCATGAAATCCGGCCTCTACCAATACCTGCTGTTCAACATGTCGGATGATGTGCAGACGACGATGTTCCAGCCTGTGGGCGGCATGGACATGATCGGCAAGGGTTTCGCGCGACAGGTGGGCGACCTGATCACGCACAATATCAAGGTGACCAATATCCACCAGGATACGTCCGGCGTGACGGTGACGTATGCCGACCAGAATCATGGCGGGGCGGTAACACAGGCCAAGGCCGATTACTGCGTGTGTACCATCCCCTTGCCGGTGCTCAGCCAGTTGGACGTGCAGGTGAGCAACGAGATGAAGGAAGCCATTGACGCGGTTCCGTATGCCTCATCCATCAAGATCGGGCTGGAGTTCAAGCGGCGGTTTTGGGAGGAGGATGAGGCCATTTATGGCGGCATCACGTTTACCAACCTGCCGATCAGCGTGATGTCCTATCCCAGCACGGGCTATTTCTCCAAGGGCCCGGCGGTAATGCTGGGCGGCTACATGTTCGGCCCCGCCGCCTATGATTTTGCCGGCATGACGCCGCAGGAGCGCGTGCAGGAAGCGCTGAAGCAGGGCGCCCAAATCCACAAGCAATATCCGGCGGAATTCAGCAACGGTGTTGGTGTGGCCTGGAGCCGAATGCCCTGGACGCTGGGTTGCTGCAGCATGTGGAGCGAGCAGGCGCGCCGCGCCCACTACAAGACGCTGGTGACGATGGATGGCCGCATCGTGCTGGCTGGCGAACACGCGTCCTATGTCGGCTGCTGGCAGGAGGGTGCGCTGCTTTCCTCACTAGCTGCGATCACGCAACTTCATCAGCGCGCGGTGGGGGCCGGCTGATGCGCGCGTTTCTCGGCGGGTTTGCCGCCTTCACGTTCGCCGCCGGTATGGCGCATGCGGATTCCGCCACCGGCTTGGGCGGCCACGCGGTGGCGGCCGATAACGGCGCTTTGGTGTATCAGCACGTGTGCCAGGGCTGCCATCAGGTGGGCGGCCGCGGCGCCAAGGGCGCCGGCGCCGGCTTCCCTGCTTTGGCCAACAACCCGCATCTGGAGGTATCGGGCTATCCCGTCTCCATGGTGTTGAACGGCCATGGCGGCATGCCCTGGTTCAACGGGATGCTGACACCCGCGCAGATTGCCGCCGTGGTGAATTACGTACGCACGCATTTCGGTAACGACTACAAGGACCCTGTTACCGCCGCCGACGTTTCGGCCGCCGCCGGCCCCCCGCCGACCATGGAGCGCTAAGAGTAAAAGTTCTTTGCTTCTTTCTTTCAAGAAAGAAGAATCTTTCTTCCTTTCTGAACAAAAGAAGCAAAAGACTCCCGACGGGCTGTCGCGGACTTGCGGGAAGGGTCCTTTGCGCGGCAAAGTGACCAACTGGTGCGGGCCGCTTGTTGCGCAGGAACACCTAGATACCGGCGTCGCCGCCGGGCAGCCCGGACTGGCTGGTGCGCGCCGAAGCCGGCCCGATCCTGGATGCCGTTGGCACCATCGCGTTGAAGGCGGCAGCCTGACGATCATGCCATGCTGACCCCGCAGGCCGATGTGCTGGCGCTTGGCGGGGGGCTTGCCGGCGCCTGAGCGACGGCAGGTGCCGCGTGCGGCGCTCTGATGGCAAGCAGAAAGTAAATGTTCTTTTTTGAAAAAAAGAACCAAAAAACTTTTGTTCCGGGTGCTGGGGAAACCGCTCGCCGTACCGCGACTTGAGGCGGCAGCGGTAAGGTGGTCGCCTATGTCCCAATACGACGTGATTGTTGTCGGCAGCGGCCCGGGGGGCGCCGCACTCACGCACCGCCTGGCACCCACCGGCAAACGCATCCTGCTCATCGAACGCGGTGATTACCTGCCACGCACCCAAGCCAACTGGGACTCCAAAACCGTGTTCGTCGACGGTACCTACCAGGCCAGTGAAACCTGGTACGGCACGGACGGACGCAGCTTTCACCCCGGCTTGCACTACTTCGTGGGCGGCAACTCCAAAGTGTACGGCGCCGCCCTGTTCCGCATGCGCGAGCGGGATTTCGGCGAAATCGTCCACCAGCACGGCATCTCGCCGGCCTGGCCACTATCCTACAACGACTTCGAACCCTTCTATGCGGAGGCGGAAACACTCTTCGCGGTGCACGGGCAGCGCGGCGAAGACCCAAACGAGCCCCCGGCGAGCGGACCCTATCCGCACCCGCCCGTCACCCATGAACCGCGCATTCAGGCACTCAGCGACAGCCTGGCAGCCGACGGCCTACAACCCTTCCACCTCCCGCTGGGCATCAGGCTGACCGAGCACAACGGAAAGCCGACGCCTACCAGCGTGTGCATACGCTGCGACGCCTTCGACGGCTTCCCCTGCCTGCTGAACGGCAAAGCCGATGCGCAGGTGATGTGCGTGGACCCCACGCTCGCCGCCCACCCGAATGTGGAACTCCTCACCAATACACTCGTGACAAAACTGCAAACAGGCGCAGACGGAAGCAGCATCACCGGCGTGCACGCGGTCCGCGACGGCGAGCAGCTTGTTCTGACCGCCGATATCGTGGTGGTGGCCTGCGGCGCTCTCTCCTCCGCCCTGCTTTTACTGCGCTCGGGCAACGATGCCCATCCCCACGGGCTGGCCAACGGGTCCGGCCAACTCGGCCGCAACTACATGCGCCATAACCAATCGGTGCTGATGGCGCTGCTGCGCGAACCCAACGATACCGTGTTCCAGAAAACCCTCGCGGTGAGTGATTTCTACTTCGGCGCGGACGATTGGGACTATCCGTTGGGCCTGATCCAGATGTGCGCCAAATCCCACGGCGACCAGATCAAGGGGGAAACACTCCCAGGCGCGCTCGACTTCCTGCCGGACATGCCTTTCGAAAAAATGGCGCGCCACTCTATGGATTTCTGGCTCTCGTCGGAGGATCTGCCACGCCCCGAAAACCGTATCTATTACGACGGCGACCGGGTGGTGCTGAACGTGCAGGAACAAGGCGAAGAGGCGCACCGGCGGTTGAAGAAGAAACTGGAATACCATCTCAGCCGCAACGCCGCGCATCTGGTGCTGCTGGAACGCAACCTGTATCTCGGCAAAGGTATTCCCATCGGCGGCACGGCGCACCAGGCCGGCACCGCGCGTTTCGGGTCGGATCCCGCAAGTTCGGTTCTCAATCTGGATTGCCGCACGCATGAGATCGATAATCTGTACCTGACCGACGCAAGCTTCTTCCCCTCCATCGGTGCTGTGAACCCCACGCTGACGATCATCGCCAACGCCCTGCGCGTGGCTGAACATATCCGGCAGAGACTTTGCGCATGAGCGCCCCGCTGGCCGTCTTTGCCACGCGCGCGCTGCTGGTGATGCTGTTCCTGCCGTTCAGCGCACTCGACAAGGCGCTGAATTTTCGGGGTGCCGTGGGCCAGGCGAGCGAGATCGCACCGCGCTCGGTCGCGCCGGCGCTGATCGTGGTGGGGCTTGCCGTGGAAATCCTGATGCCGCTCGCGATCCTGACAGGCACGGCGGATCGCGCGGCGGCACTGGTGATGGCGGGCTATTGCATGATCACCGCCGTGCTGTGGAAGCGGTTCTGGTCGCCGGGGGATTTCTGGGCCTGTGGCACCAGCCAGGGGCGCA
>PKZM01000198.1:389-3356 GCA_003133065.1 Acetobacteraceae bacterium | reverse complement strand
CTCGCCGCGCTCGCGGCCGAAGCCGAACGCGGCGCCCCCGCCCGCGGCGCCGACCTGCTCGCCAGCATCGTCGCCGGCGTGGATATCGCCGCCAATCTTGGTGTCGCCGCCACTACGCCGATCCATTTTTTCCGGCCTGCCACCACGGGGATCTTCGGCGCGGTGGCCGCCCTCTGCCGCCTGCGCCGCGTGCCCCGCGCCATGGCTCTGGATGCCTTCGGCTACGCACTCGCCTTCGTCTCCGGCACCATGCAGCCGCACACGGAAGGCAAGCCCGCCCTGCCCGTGCAAATGGCCAACGCCGCCGCCGGCGCCATCCGCGCCTTCGATCTCGCCGCCGCCGGCCTGCCCGGCCCGCAAGCCTCGCTGGATGGCCCCTACGGCTACCTGCCGATGATGGAAGGCGGGTTCGACCTGGCCCGCGTGCTCCCCACGCTCGGCCGCATCCACCGCATCGACGAAGTCAGTTGGAAACCCTTCCCCAGCGGCCGCGCCACCCACGGCGCCGTCGTCGCCACCCAAACCCTCGCACGCGAGCACGCCATCACCGCGGAAAATCTGCACAGCCTCGTCTACCGCGCGCCCCCGCTGATCCGCCATCTCTGCGGCCGCCCGATGGCCCCCGGCCTGCAATTCGCCCAGGCCCGCCTGTGCATCCCGTTTGCCGCCGCCCTCGTGCTCACCACCGGCACCGTTTCCCTTTCAGACTACACCGAAGCCAAATTCGCCGATCCCACCCTGCTGGCGCTCGGCGCCCGCATCCGCGTGGAAACCGACGGCAACCCCGATCCCGCCGCCTTCGTGCCGGCCATCGCCATCGCCCGCACGCATGACGGCCGCGAGGCCTGCGTCAGCGTCACCGCCCAACTCGGCTCCCCCGAATGGCCGCTCACGCCCGCGCAGCATCTGGAAAAAGCCCGCGCCTGCCTTGCCTTCGGCGGCATGCCCCATTTGCACGAACCGCTTACCGCGATGATCGCCAGCTTCGATACGCTGGAAAACGCCGCCCCCCTCTTCCGCCTGGCAGAAGGAAACGCCTCGCCATGACCGCCGATCTGCACGGATCATACTGGCAGGATATCGACTTTCCCGCCATGCTCCGCGAACACCCGATCGGCGACGATTTCACCCGCTTGGCCACCACCATCAGCCGCGATGAATTGCGCGCGCGGCAGAACGTTCTGTTCCGCCGCTGCGTCGCCCGCGCCTGGACCACGCCTTTCTACCAGCGCCTGTGGGGCAACGCCGGCATCACGCCTGCCGACATCACCAGCCTGGACGATCTTCCCCATCTGCCGGCTTTCGGCAAAACCGAACTGATGGACTCGCTCGATCGCGAACCACCCTTTGGCGATCTGGCGAATTTCGTGGCCGCCCCGCCCGGCGGCCGCCCCCCGGTGATCCTGCACACCACTTCCGGCACCACGGGCACGCCCCAGGTGCTGCTGTTCGGCGCCAAAACGCGCGAGGTTCAGGCCCTTCTGCTCGGCCGCCTCTTCCGCTTCCAGGGCATGCGGCCGGAAGATGTGGTGCACTCCGTCTATGGCCACGGTATGATCAATGGCGGCCATTACGTGCGCGAGGCCGTCACGCACTGGACCAGCGCCATCTTCCTCTCCGCCGGCACAGGGATCGAAACCCGCTCCGTGCAGCAGGTGGACCTTATGAAGCGTTTCGGCGCCACCGTGATCGTGGGTTTTGCCGACTATCTCAAGAAACTCGCCGAAGTCGCCCGCGAGCAGAACATTATCCCTGGCCGGGACATCCCCATCCGCATGATCTCCGGCCAGCTGGGGCGTGAGGACCGAGCGGCCATCTCCGCCGCCTGGGGCGGCGCCACCTGTTTCGATTGGTATGGCGTCGGCGATACCGGCATCATCGCCGGCGAGGGCCCGGACCGTGACGGCCTCTACGTGATGGAGGATGCGCATGTGGTGGAAGTATGCGATCTGGATACCGGCGCCCCCGTGCCGCCCGGCAGCCCGGGCGATCTGATCGTCACCTGTCTCTACAAGGATGATCTGGCACCCCTGATCCGCTTCAACACGCACGATGTCACGCAGGTACGCCCTGGCGCCTCCACGATCGGCATCGATCTCATGCGAATCGAGGGATTTCTCGGCCGGTCGGACAACATGGTGAAAATCCGGGGCATCAACATTTTCCCCCAGGGTATCGGCCCGATCCTGGATACCGATCCCGCGTTCGCCGGCGAATTCATCTGCCTCGCCCGCCGCGATCCCCAAGGGCGAGACACGCTCACCGTGATCGCCGAAACCACCGATCCGCAGGCGGTGCACGCAACCGTCGCCGCCCGCTTCGCCGATCTGCTGAAGCGCCGAACCGGGATCGAAATGGCGATCGAACTTGTGCCCAAAGGCGGCACCGCCGCTGCCACGCAAATCGATGTGCGACAGAAACCCATCAGGCTCATCGACGAACGTTTCAAATGACGATTCTGGACGCCGACCCCATCGTCGCCGCCGGCGCCACCGGCCTCGCCCCGCTCTTCGCGGACGGCGCGCAAACCCCCACCACCGTCTGCGACCATTATCTTGCCCGCATCGCGCGCTATGATAACGCCCTCCACAGCCTGGTGCATATCGATCCCGCCGGCGCCCGCCAGGCCGCCGCCGCCAGCACCGTCCGCTGGCGCGCGGGCAGGCCGCTCTCCCCGCTCGATGGCGTGCCCATGGTGGTGAAGGCCAACATCGCTGTGTGCGGCTGGCCCTTTCACGCCGGCATCGCCGCCTACCGAAACCGCATCGCCACGGAAGATGCCGCGTGCATTACCGCCCTGCGCGGCGCCGGCGTTGTGTTTCTGGGTCTTGCCAACATGCACGAGGCCGCGTTCGGCGGCACCACGGACAACCCGGCGTTCGGCCGCACGGAAAACCCCTGGCGCATCGGCACAACCGCCGGCGGCTCTTCCGGCGGTTCCGCCGCCGCCGTCGCCGCCGGCCTCTG
>PKZM01000198.1:0-339 GCA_003133065.1 Acetobacteraceae bacterium | reverse complement strand
TTTCCCGCCCGCCTCGCCATCCTGCGCACCGAGGGCCAGGTAGACATCCACCCCGCCCAACTTGCCGCCCTGAACGCCGCCGCCCGCCGCGCCCAAACCCTGGGCGCCACCATCGAGGATCTGCATCTGCCAGACCTCGACTATGGCCGCCTCCGCCGCCACGCTCTCCTGCTCATCGAAATCGAAGCTGCCCAAACCCACGCCGCCGCCCTGGCAGCCGACCCCGAAGGTTTCTCCCCCGCCTTGCGCGCCATGCTCGCCTGGGCCACCTCCCGCCCCCCCTCTCAGCTCGCCTCCGCCGCCCACCACCTCACCGAAACCGCCACTCACCTCCGCGCC
>PKZM01000021.1 GCA_003133065.1 Acetobacteraceae bacterium | reverse complement strand
GAGTCGCCGGCAGCACGCGCCCCGGGGTAAAAGTTCTTTGCTTCTTTCTTTCAAGAAAGAAGGCCTTTCTTCTCTACACGGCGCGGCGGCCGAAGCCGTGTGGGTTGGCGCCTGGGGAGCCATCGCCGATGGCGCGCATGCCCGGATGGCGGCCCCAGAGCTTGTTCATGGTGTCGATCGTCTGGGTAGCCGTGCTGGGGGCGGGCGCGGCGGCGGCCAGGCCGAGATGGGCGGCGGTTTGCGGGCGGGGCCAGGTTGTGGCGAATTGCGCCGCGCGGCCGGCAGGGGCAAGCGCGCCAGAGCGATTTCTTATCAAAAGGTTAATCAGGTGGCATGGCGCATGCAGACCGGTTTATGCCACCAGAGCGCGGCGGGGGGCGCGATCATGATTTTTTCGTGAACCGCTTCCTGGCACGCGCGGTCTGCAATCCAGGCCTTTTCTCACACCGCGCCGCCTTGCATGGTCGCGCCACTCAAAGGAGCCCTTTGCCGATGCGCCAAACCCTGTTCGCCGCCGCCTCCATGCTGGCCATTGCCGCCGCCGCCCATGCGGAGGCGCCGTTCAATTTCGACACGGCGCCCGGAAAGCTGCCCAAATCGGTGGTGCCGCAGGCCTACCGGATCGACATCACGCCCGACCTGAAGACGCTGAAACTGACCGGGACCGAAGCGATCGATGTGACCTTCCGCAAGCCGCAGGACAGCGCCACGCTGAACGAGGCGGGGCTGACACTGGGCAAGGTTTCGCTGGAAGACGGCACAGCCGCGAGCGTGACGGTGGACGCAAAGGCGCAGACGGCGACGCTGCATTTCGGCAAAACGGTTGCGGCCGGCAAACATACGATCACGATTGCCTACACCGGGCCGATCCCGCAGACGCCGAACGGAATCTACTACGACGACTACAAGACCGACGCCGGCGCCACCAAGCGCATGCTGGTGACGCAGTTCGAGGTGGCGGATGCGCGCCGCATGTTCCCCGGCTGGGATGAGCCGGCATTCAAGGCGACGTTCCAGCTNNGCCGTGGGCGCGGATATGAAACATGTGGCGTTCGCGACGACGCCGCGCATGTCCACCTATCTGCTCGCGCTGCTGGCGGGGGATATGGGGAGCGTGCACGGCCAGGCGGGCGGGGCGGAGATGAACGCCTATGCGCCGGCGGGAAAGCAGGACCAGGCGGCATATGCGCTGAGCGTGGAGGAGAAGGATCTGCCGTTCTACAACCAGTATTTCGGGGTGAATTTTCCGCTGCCAAAACTGGATCTGATCGCCGTCCCTGGCAATTACCTGGCAGGCGCCATGGAGAACTGGGGCGCGATCACCTTCATCGACGATGCCATGCTTTTCGACCCGAAGATTTCGGCGCCGCATACCAAGGAAGAAATCTATTACGTCGTTTCGCACGAAATGGCGCATCAATGGTCCGGCGACCTGGTGACGATGGCGTGGTGGAGCGACATCTGGCTGAACGAAGGTTTCGCGACCTGGATGGGCTACAAGGCCACCGACCATTTCAACCCAGCCTGGGAAATCTGGCCGCGGCAACATGCGACGCATGAGCAGGCAATGGGGCAGGACGCGCTGCCCACCACGCACCCGATCCAGCAGGTGATCCACGACGAGAGCGAGGCCGATAGCGCCTTCGATGCGATCAGCTACGAGAAAGGCGGCGCGGTGATCCGCATGATCGAGGATTGGATCGGGCCGGATGTGTTCCGCGACGGCATGCGCCATTACATGAAGGCGCACGCCTACAGCAACTCCACCAGCGCCGACCTCTGGGCGGCGCTCGGTGCCGCCGCGCATCGCGATGTGGCGGCCGTGGCGACGGGCTTCACCGAGCAGCCGGGCATCCCGCTGGTGCACGTGCAGCGCGGCTGCACGGGTGCCAGCGGCGAGGTAACGCTGACGCAGGATCGCTTCACCATCCATGATCCGCATCCCAAGGCGCTCACCTGGACCATCCCGGTCACGCTGGGGGCGCCGGGCGTGAAACCGCAGCGCGTGCTGCTGACCGGCACGCCGGCGGTGGTGAAGCTCGCCACCTGCACCGCGCCCATCAAGGCCAATCTGGGCGAGGATGGCTATTTCCGCACGCAGTACGATGCCGCCTCGCTGAAGGCGCTCAGCCTCATCCTGCCGAAGCTCGCGCCGGTGGACCGGGCGAACCTGCTGGGTGATCAGTTCGCGCTGTTCGTCGCCGGGCGGTCCACGCTGGCGGATTATCTGGGCCTGCTGCCGGCGATGCGCGGCGAGACGAATATCGCGGTGTGGCAGGACACGCTGTCGCATCTGCGGCGGCTGGATACGGCGCTGCAGGGATCGGCCGTGCAAGCGGCGTTTCGGGCTTACGCGATCGGGCTGATCACGCCGGAATTCGCGCGGCTGGGCTGGGATGCCAAGCCGGGCGAGAGTTTTCTCAATGGGCTGCTGCGACCGGATGTGATCGGCGCGCTGGGGCAATTTGGCGAGCCGGCCGTGGTGGCCGAGGCTGGGCGGCGGTTCCGCGCCTTCCAGACCGACCCAAAAGTGCTGCCGCCGGAACTGCGCGAGCCGGTGCTGGATATCGTGGGCCATCACGCGGACCAGGCGACGTGGAACCTGCTGAAAGCGGCGGGCATCAAGGCGACCAGCACGGAGGAGAAGCTGCGGTATTTCGGGGCGATGGCGGCGGCCTCCGACCCGGCGCTGATCCGGGAGAACGTCGCTTTCGCCGATGCGGGCGAGGTGCCGAACGGGCGGGTGCCGTTTTTCCTGTATGACATGTCGCGCAGCTCTGGCGATCCGGAACTGGTGGTGAAGCTGGTGCTGCCCGTGCAGGACAAGCTGGCAAAGCGCCTGCCGCCGGAAGGGCTTGGGCCGACGCCGCTGATCGCCGCGGCCGCGGGATCGAGCAACCCGGCCACGGCGCAGATGGTGCTGGCCGCACCATCGAGCCAGGCGTCGCTGGGGTCGAAGATCTGGGCGGCACGCGTCGCGGATGGGATCGGAACGGCCGCGGACCTGCGGGCGCGCGCGGTGCCGGTGGTGCAGGCTTGGCTGGCACGACAGGGGTGAGAAGCAAGGCCTGCGGCTCTGCCTCTGGACCCCCGCTTCGGGACTCGTCCCCAGACCCCAGGAGGTGAGGGTGTTTTTAGGGGGGGCTGCGCGTATTTTTGGCAGAGATACGTGCAGCCGCCAACTGAGGAACAGCGGCGATGTGGAACCAGCCTTATCTCGAAACCTGCTGCCGCTCGGCGCTGCACCGCCTGATGCTGGCGGGTGAGGCTGGCCGACCGGCCGGGTTGAAGGATGGGCCGTGCCTGGTGCGGCTGGCGGAGGACGGGTTCGCGCGGACACGGCCGGATGGGCGATTCGAGCCGACGGTGGAAGGGCGGGCACGGCATGGGGTGGAGATTGTGGGGGTTGCCGAACCGTAGCTCTGGCGGGCGGAGATGCTACGCGGCGGTTTGCAGGGCTGTGTGGAGGCGGGTGAGGGCGCGGGTGAGGCGGGTGGAGGATTGGGCGAAGCAGAGGCGGAGATGACCTTGCCCCCCGGTGCCGAAGGCGGAACCGGGGGCGAGTGCCACGCCGTGCTGCTGGACGAGGCGGAGGGCGAAACCCAGGCTGTCGTACAGGCCGTCAATGCCGATGAAAGCGTAGAAGGCGCCGGGCGGGCTGGTATACCGGATGCGGCTGAGGCCGGTGAGGGCGTCTTCGGTCAGCGCGCGGCCGGCGGCGCAGTAGGCGCGGAAACCCTGGACGAAGTCCTCGTCGGCCAGGGCGGCGAGGGCGGCGGCCTGCACGAAGGGGGCGACACCGGAATGGGTGATTTCCACCAGTTCGGTAAAAGCGTCGCGGGTCGCTTCCGGCACGATCAGCCAGCCGATGCGAAAGCCAGTCATTGCCCAGGCCTTGGAGAAGCTGCCGATCACCAGAACGCGGTCGGCCGGATCGGCGATATCGAGGATCGAAGGCGCGGTTTGCGCGCCGGTGTAGACGAGGCGGTTATAGACCTCGTCGGCGATCAGCCAGGTGCCGGTGGTGCGGCAGATGGCCAGCAGTGCCTCCATGTCGGCGGCGGATGCGGTCCAGCCGGTGGGGTTGCTGGGGCTGTTGATGAAGAAGGCGCGGGCGCCGACCAGGCGGGTGGCGAGGTGGTCCAGATCCAGGCGGAAGGCGCCGTCCGGCGTGGGGGTAAGGGGAAATTCCTCCACCTCGGCGCCGCGCATGCGGGCGGCGTTGGCGGAGTTGGGCCAGGCCGGGGTGATCTGCACCAGGCGGTCGCCGGGGCGCAGCAGGGCGGCCATGGCGACATTGACGGCGGCCATGCCGCTATTGGTGATCTGCACGCGGGATTCGTGGGTGGAGCGGGCGTGGCGCGTGGTGAGATAGTCCGCAAGTGCCTGGCGCAGCGCGGGCACGCCGCGGACGTCAGCGTAGCGGGTTTGCCCATCCGCCATGGCGGCGGCGAGAGCCGCGTGGGCGCTGGCCGGTGCCGCGACATCGCTTTCGCCGAAGCATAGAAAATCCGTATCCGGCCGCTCGAACGCCGCCCTGGCGATCGCGATAATATCCGACCCCCTCGTCTCAGCCAGCCTGAAGCTGTCCATGTTGTCCGACACCCAAACATATAAAAGTTTTTTGCTTCTTTTTTTCAAAAAAGAAGATTTTTTCTTTCTGCCTCTCCGCAGCAGGCTTCGTTCCCGAAAGAAGCAAGCAAAGAAATTTTATTTCTCAAGCATTTCTCATCAGAAACATCGCCTGTTCGCCGAACATGTTGGCCAGGCGCAGGGAGCGACGCCAGGGGGATTTGCGGCCGGCTTCGTCGATGGCGAGCCATTCTTCCACGGCGTAGCCCTCCTGCGCGCAGAGTTCGCGGAAATCCAGGATCGTGCAGGGGTGGATGTTGGGCGTTTCATACCAGGGGCGGTTCCAGGTGGGCGTGACGGGCATGCGGCCGGTGCGCAGCAATTGCAGGCGGACTTGCCAGTGGCCGAAATTGGGGAAGCTGACCAGCGCGCGGGTGCCGATGCGCAGCATCTGGCGCAGCACTTCGCGCGGTCGTTCCACGGCCTGGAGCGTGCGGGTGAGCACGACGTAGTCGAAGGCGTTGTCGGGGTATTGGGCCAGGTCGTTATCGGCGTCGCCATGCATCACCGGCAGGCCATGGGCGACGGCGCGGGTGACTTCGGCCATGTCGATTTCGATGCCACGGGCGTCGCAGCCGCGGGTGCGGAAAAGATGCTCGATCAGTGTGCCGTCGCCGCTGCCGATGTCGAGCACGCGGGAGCCGGGTTCGATCAGGCTGGCGATGAGTCGGAGATCGACGCGCATGGCGGTTCAGGCAATCCCCGCGTGTTCCGCGCAGCCAGAGAGGAAGCCCCTCAAGGTGCGGGCAAAATCCGGCTCGTCCAACAGGAAGGCATCGTGGCCGCGGTCGGTTTCGATTTCCACGAAACTCACATTGGCGGCGGCGCGGTTCAGCGCGCGGGCGATGGCGCGCGATTGCGGGGTGGGAAACAGCCAGTCCGAGGTGAAGGAGACGAGGCAGAAGCGGGTTCTGGTGCCGGCGAAGGCGGCGGAGAGATCGCCGTCATGTTCGGCGGCGAGATCGAACCAATCCATCGCGCGGGTGACGGTGAGGTAGGAATTGGCATCGAACCGGCGCACGAAGCTGCTGCCCTGGTGGCGCAGATAGCTTTCCACCTCGAACACATCGCCAAAGAAGCTGGCGTTGTCGCCGGCTGCGGCGGCGTCGTTGATCTGGCGGCGGGTTTTGCGGCCAAATTTGCGGTTCAGCGCTTCCTCGGAGAGGTAGGTGATGTGCGCCATCATGCGGGCCACGGCCAGGCCGCGCGCGGGGATCTTGCCTTCCGCCCAGTAGCGGCCGCCGGCGAAATCGGGGTCGGCCGCGATGGCTTGGCGGCTGACCTCGTTGAAGGCGATATTCTGCGCCGAATGATAGGCGGCGGTGGCGATGGGGATGGCGGCGAAGACCTGGTCNNCGCGCACCATGTCGCGCAGGGTGATCGGGGGGAAATCGGTGCCCCAGATCTGGCCGCCCGGATTGACGCTGCGGGGGCCCGTGGAGCCCATACAGCCGCCGAGCACGTTGCTGCAAATGACGAAGAATCGGTCGGTGTCGATCGGCAGGCCGGGGCCGACCATGTTTTCCCACCAGCCGGGCTTGCCGGTGAGGGGCTGGCGCTCGGCCACGTACTGGTCGCCGGTGAGCGCATGGCAGAGCAGCACGGCGTTGGAGCGGGCGGCGTTCAGCGCGCCGTAGGTGCGGTAGGCGAGGGTGAATGACTCCAGACGCTGGCCGCAGTCGAGCGTGATGCCTTCGGCAAAGACCGAGGCTGTATGCTCAATGTCCGGCAGGGGGGCGATCGTGTCCATCACGGGCGGTGCATAGGGCGCGGAACAATAGAAAGCAAAGAGGAAGGAAGATGTTCTTTTTTGAAAAAAAGAACCAAAAAACTTCTACTCTTTTACCCTGGCCCGCAACCCGACACGCCAGCACCAGGGCGCACCCAAACAGGCAAAAATTTTTTGGTTCTTTTTTTCAAAAAAGAACATCCTTTCTCCTTTCTACCCGCTTCGCTAACAACTGGCGCATGGCCCCCCTCCCCCGCCCCGAGATCCTGACCATCCGCGCCTACACGCCCGGCGTCTCCCACGTCGAAGGGGCCAACCGGGTGATCAAGCTGTCGTCCAACGAAGGCGCGTTCGGGCCGCCGCCGGGCGTTGCGCCCGCCGTTGCGGCGCTGACGGGGCAGTTCCATCGCTATCCGGATGCCGACATGCCCGCCCTGCGCGATGCCATTGGCAACCGCTTCGGGCTGGATCCGGCACGCATCGTCTGCGGCGCGGGATCGGACGACCTGATCTATCTGCTGTGTCTGATCTATGGCGGCGCCCTGCCGGACGGGAGCCCCACCGAGCTGATCATGACGGCGCACGGCTTCTCCATGTACGATATCGCCGGCCGGCTTGCCGGATGCCGGGTGGTGAAAGTGCCGGAACGCGAGCTGACAACCGATGTGGATGCGATCCTGGCCGCGGTGACGCCAGCGACCCGCCTGGTGTTCATCGCCAACCCGAACAACCCGACGGGCACCTTCATCCCCAGCACGGAGACCGCGCGGCTGCGGCGCGGTCTGCCGGAGCATGTGCTGCTGGTGCTGGATGCGGCGTATAGCGAGTATGTGGACCGGCCGGATTACGAGCCGGGCGCGGCGCTTGTGGATGCCGGCGACAACACGGTGATGACGCGCACCTTCAGCAAGATGTTCGGCCTGGGCGGGCTGCGGCTCGGCTGGGCTTACGCGCCGGCGGCGATTACCGAGAACCTCAACCGCATACGGATACCCTTCAATGTTTCGCTGGCCGCCCACGATGCCGGGATCGCGGCGCTGGCCGAACGGGGCTGGGTGGAAAGGTGCCGCGCCCATAACAGCGCGGAGCGGGCGCGGATGACCAAAACGCTGCATGATGCGGGGATCGGCGTGACGCCGAGCGAGGGGAATTTTGTTCTGGCCGATTTCCGGTCGACCGCCCGGGCCAACGGCGCGGATGCCTATCTGCGGGCGCGCGGCGTGATCGTTCGCAGCGTGGCAGGCTATGGCTTGCCGCACTGCCTGCGGATTACGGTGGGCACCACCGAGGAGAACGATTGCCTGATCGAGGCGCTGACCACATTCTGCGCGGCCCCACGATGAGCATTGAAGCGGAGGCGACGCTGTTCCGGCGGCTGACGCTGCTGGGAAGCGGCCTGATCGGCGGATCGATCGCGCGGGCGGTGCGGGCACGCGGCGATATCGCGGACGAGATCGTGATCTACGACCGCAATCCGGCGCATGCCGCGCGGATCGCGGAGTTGGAGATTGCCGACCGCATGGCGGCGACCCCGCAAGCGGCGGTGCAAGGGGCGGATTGCGTGATCCTGTGCTCGCCGGTGGGCACCTTCGGCGATCTGGCGGCGGCGATCGCGCCGCATATGAAGCCGGGCGCTATCCTCAGCGATGTGGGATCCACCAAGCAGTCGGTGATCCGGGATGTGGCGCCGCTGGTGCCGGACCATGTGCATTTCGTGCCCGCGCACCCGCTGGCAGGCACCGAGTATTCCGGGCCGGATGCCGGGTTCGCCACCTTGTTCGAGGGCCGCTGGTGTCTGCTGACGCCGCTGCCGGGAACCGACGAGGCCAGCATCGCCCGCGTGCGCTGCCTGTGGGAGCGGATGGGCAGCATGGTCTCCAGCATGGAGGCGGGCCACCATGACCGTGTGCTGGCGATCGTGAGCCATCTGCCGCATTTGATCGCGTTCACCATCTGCGGCACCGCGGACGACCTTGCGGACGAGACACGCCAGCAGGTGCTGCAATTCGCCGCCACCGGGTTTCGGGATTTTACGCGAATTGCCGCCTCGGACCCGGAGACGTGGCGGGATGTGTTCCTGAACAACCGGGAGGCGCTGCTGGAGATGCTGGCGCGGTTCACCGAGGATGCGCAGGCGATGGCGCGGGCGGTGCGGTGGGGGGATGCGGCATATATCGAGGATAAGATCGGGCGGGGGAGGAAGATCAGGCGGTCGTTGATTGAACTAAAGCAAGCGTAAGAAAGTGTTCTTTTTTGAAAAAAGAACCAAAAAACTTTTGACCGGCTGTCGCGAAGTCGCCGGCAGCGTGCGCAATAGGTAAAATTTTTTGTTTCTTTTTTTCAAAAAAGAAGCCCTTACTTACTTTCTTCTTTAAACCACTCCCACCTCCCCCTGCCCGCCCTCTTCGCCTGATACAAGGCCAGATCCGCGCGTCTGTACAGCTCATCCTGTGAGCCCCCGTGCATCGGGAACAGGGCGGCGCCGATGCTGGCGCCGATAGTTACCTGAGCCCCCCCGATCCGCATCGGCGCTGCCATGCCGCTGACGATGCGATCGCATACGAGGCCCGTGCCGCTTTCATCGCCGGGCATGTCCAGCAAGGCGGCGAACTCGTCGCCGCCCAGGCGTGCCACGAAATCACCCTCGCGCATTTCGGCGCGCAGGCGGCTGGCGGCGATCGACAGCACCTCGTCACCGGCCTGGTGGCCNNCGCTCCAGCTCATGCTGGCGGCGGCGCAGGAACACCGTGCGGGATTGCACGATGCATACGATCATAAGCACCGCGATCAGCAAGACCACGAGCTTGAACCATTGGGTTTCGAACCAGGCCGGGAGCACGTTGATCGGCAGGCTGGTGACATGCCCCGTCCAGGCGCCGCTTCGGTCGGCCACTTGCAGCAGCAGGCTGTACATGCCCGGCGGCAAGTTGGTGTAGGCGGCCACGCGGTGGCCTGCATCGGTCTGCGTCCAGTCCCGGTCGAAGCCGGCGAGGCGGTAGCGATAAATGTTGTGGTCGGGCGCGCTGTAGTCGAGGGCGGAAAACTCCACCGCTAGGCTGTTGCGATCGGGCCTGACGGTCACCGCGCCGGTCCCGACCCAGGCGGAGGCGGGCAGCATGGCACCGCCGAGGCGGATTTCCGTCACCACCGGTGCGCGGGCCGGGTGCCGCGGCGGCAAAGCCTCCGGCCTGACCACCGTCAGGCCCCCAAGGCCGCCAAACAGCACGTGGCCCGATGGGGTCACCGCGCCCGATCGCGCCCAGTACGAGAGGACGGCCACGCCATCGGCGCGCCCCAGTGCGCGGACGGTTAAATCCCGCGGATCGATCACCGCCAGCCCGTCATCGGTGCTGACCCAGACCCGGCCCGTGAAATCGACGAGCATGGTGTTGATGTCGAGATTGGGCAGGCCCTCTGCCAGGCCCAGGTGATGGAATCGTGGACGCCCTTCCGCATCGCGACCGGTCATGACGGCGATACCGGCGCTATCGGTGCCCACCCAGAGCCGGCCCCGGTGGTCGATACAGAAGCTGACAACACGGCCTGCCGGCAGACCCTGCGGATCGGTGTGATCCGCAAGGATACGTTCGATGCTGCCGGAGGCGGGATCGAGCAAGTCCAGACCGCTATCGGTGCCGATGGCGATGAGGCCGCCGGGGGCTGGCTCTATCGCGCGGACGGTGCCGTTGGTGAGAGTGGGCATATCCAGGTGGCGCAGCACCTGCACGGCGCCATCGCTGCCGATCCGCAATTGCCAAACGCCGTTCAGCACCCCGCCGACCCATACGCTGCCGTTGATCACCTTCATGTCGTAGAGGCGGCTGCCAGGCGGAAATTGGGGGATGTTGAGCCGCGTGAGGCGCTGCGGACCGGCTTCCGGCCAGGGCGCTTCGCCGGGATTGGGAACCAGGTTGCCGCGTGCCAGGTACAAGCCGGCGTGCAGCGTGGCGAGCAGGGCGCCGCCTGCCGGGTTCGCGGCCATGGCGATGACCGATTTGCTGGCAACGCCCACCGCGGGGGTGATCCGGGCGGCGGTGGGATCGATGATCGCGATGCCGTTGCTTTCCAGCCCGGTCAGAACCCGTCCATCGGGCAGAGCGACGACCGACTCCACGCTCTCGTCGCCGAGGCGATCGGGGCGGCCGGCACCGCCGAACATCGTCAGGACGCTGCCATTGCCGACGGCATACTGGCTCAGGCCCTGGCTGGTGGCGACCCAGACCAGGCCGGCATGGTCGCGGTAGATGCAATAGATGGAGTCGCTGCGCAGACTGTCCGGCACGGCAAGGTTGCGGCGGATGACGGTTGCGGCGAGGGTTTCGGCATCGACTGCGACGATGCCCCGCCCCTGCGTGCCGATCCAGATCTTTCCGGGCGAGATCTCCTGCAGAGCTGTGATGGCTGCGGCACTCTGCCCTGGGGGGGCCGATGTCGCCGCGATCGGACGCGGCACAGGATAGCTGAGGTCGTCGACATAGGCGCCATGCTCCTCCGTGCCGATCCAGATACGGCCGACGCTATCTGCCATCAGGCGGGAGATCGCGGCGCTTGCGGCACCCTGCAGGGGCACTGGCACGAAGCAGGTATTGCCCGCGGTACCGCGGGCGAGCCCGAGATCGCCGCCGATCCATACGACGCCCTGGCGGTCTCGCCGCACGCTGGAGAGTTTGGCGCTCCCGAGGCACCCGGGAGAGGATTTGCTGCCGGGGCCAAGGCCCGACCAGATGACGCGGCTCTGCGCATCGAGATGGAACAGGCCGATGTCGCTGGCGACCCATAACCCACCATGACCGTCATCATCGATGTCGCCCACGCGCGGCTGCGCCCCGTGACCCAAGGAGATGGGGACGAACCGATCCCGGACCGGATCGTAGCGGGCCAGACCGTCCGTGGCGGTGCCGACCCACATCGTGCCGTCCGGACTACCGTGCAGGGTGAGCACGTAGTCGTCGTGCAGGCCATCGGGCGCGCGGCCGTCAGCCATGTAGACCCGGGCGCTGTAGCCATCCCAGCGCAGCAGCCCGGTATCGCCGCCACCCCAGAGAAAACCCGCCGAATCCTCGGCCAGCGTCCAGGGCAGAACCATGGTCTGCAGATCGATGTTCTGGGCGATGGGCTGGAACACTGGATCGGCGAGGCTTCCCCAGGCGGCGAAAACCTGAAGGTTACTCAGACAGCCCGAGATCAGAACGAACGCGAACCACAAAGATCGTCGCGGGAAAGGCAAACGTTGCACCTTGGGAGACTTCCTCGCACCTGCAATGTCATACTGGCGTTCCAAAGAAAAGACTGTGTCAGGTTTTGTAACCGCTCCGGCCGCCATGCAGTGCGGTCCGCGCCATTGGGTGCCGCTTGGGTGTACCAGCGCCAGCCGCCGCGGCCGCCGCGCTTGGCCGCGTAGAGCGCGAGATCGGCATGGCGGTATTGCCACCGGTTTCACGCTGGAGACACGCGGGTGGGCTCCGTGGTGGGCAAAGCAAGCATGTTCTTTTTTGAAAAAAAGAACCAAAAAACTTTTACTCTTTCGCTCTGATTGCTATTCGACACATCTCCACCACCCGCACCTCAACAAAAAAAAGTTTTTTGGTTCTTTTTTCAAAAAAGAACATCCTTTCTTCACCAGCCCGCACAGTCGCGTTACCCTCGCACCGAGCCCCCAGCCATGATGAGACACCGTACGTGATCCAGAGCCAGCGCATGCGTCTCGGTGACATTCTGCTGATGCGGGGCCTTGTGGGCATGCAGGGACTGGAGGCCGCGTTGGAGCGGCAGCGCCAGCAGGGTGGCCGGCTGGGCGAGAGCATCGTGGCGCTGGGGCTGCTGACCCATGAGCAACTGTCGGCGGTGCTGGACGAGACGCCCACCATGCCGCTGAAGGTGCAGCAGACCGGCATCGGCCGTGGCAGCCTGATGGGGCTGATGCTGAAATTCATGCGCATGGAATCCTGCGAGACGCTGCCGGACATGGGCACGCGCATGGGGCTGCCCACGGCGGTGCTGCAGGAGTTGATGGACGAAGCCACGCAACAGAAGCTGGTCCAGGTGCTCGGCTCCATCAGCCAGGGGCTGGTGCGCTATATGCGCTATTCGCTGACAGATGCGGGGCGTGTGGCCGCAGCCGAGGCACTTGCGCAATCGGCGTATCTGGGGCCGGCACCGGTTTCTCTGGCGGCGTTTCAGGCGCAGGTGAAGAAGCAGGCGATCCGCAACGAGAACCTGCGGGAGAAGACGCTCAAGGAGGGTTTTGCCGGCATGATCGTGCCGCAGAATTACGTGCGCAAACTGCTACCCGCGGTGCGGGCGGGGCGCACGATCCTGCTGTACGGGCCGCCAGGCAATGGCAAGACCAGCATCGGCACGCGGGTGGCAAAGCTGTTCCGGGATGTGGTGTATATCCCCTATGCGATCGAAGTGGGCGGCCAGATCATCAAGATGTATGATTCCGGCTTACACAAGCCGTATTACGAAGGGGTCGCCACGCCTTCGCTGTCCGACGGGCGTAGCGTTCAACTGGAAACCTTCGATGCGCGCTGGGTGGCGTGCCGGCGTCCGATTGCCATGGCGGGCGGCGAGCTGACGCTGGAGATGCTGGATCTTCGCTTTGACCCCATCACCAAGTTCTACGATGCGCCGCTGCATATGAAGGCGCTGAACGGGCTTTTCCTGATCGATGATTTTGGCCGCCAGAAGGTGAACCCGACCGAGCTGCTGAACCGATGGATCGTGCCGCTGGAAAGCCGGTTCGATTATCTGACGCTGAACACGGGGATGAGCTTTCAGATTCCGTTCGACGAGTTGGTGATCTTTTCCACCAATCTGCGGCCCGCTGACCTTATGGATCCGGCATTCTTGCGCCGGATTCCCTACAAGATCGAGCTGGTTGGACCGACGGTGAATGAGTACCAGGATATCTTCGTGGCTGCGGTAAAAGCCAATGGCCTGGGGATAACGCAGGACATGTTCGACTATTTCGTCAAGCGCCTGCGCGATGGCGGCTATGACTTGGCATATTTCCAGCCGCATTTCCTGTGCGAACAGATTTCGCAGATTTGCACGTGCTTCGACGAGCCGCGCCAGATCACGCGGGAACTGGCTGATGAGGCGCTGGAGAACCTTTATGTGGATCTCAAGCTGCCGGGATAGAAAAAAAGAAGCAAAGGACTTTTGACTTTGCTGCCGCGGACCGAGCCGGAAGCGTACGCCAAGGGGTAGAAGTTTTTTGCTTCTTTTTTTCAAAAAAGAAGACCTTCCTTACGCCGCCACCGCCTGCCTCCGCCCGACAATCGGCACCTGCGCCACTGGCGGCACGAAGTCACGCCGCTTGTAGAGAAAGGCGATGTTGGCCGCACTGTCACGAACCGGGCGCAGGCACGCCGACGGGCCGGTGAGTAGAACCGTGACGCCTGGCCCATGGCCGGCGACGGTGCTGTTGCTATGGACGACGACGCCGATGGTAATCCGGCCGCCGCGCCAGGCGGCGCCGTAGCGTGTGTCGCTATCGGTGATGGCGACGAGATCGCCGAAGCGCAACGTATCGAGGTTGTGGCGGCGGCGAGTGGGGGCGTCGAAAAGCTGGATGTCGATATCGCCGCGCAGCACGGTGTGTTTGCCGAGACCGGAGCCAAGGATGGCGGCGGGAAGGATGTGGGTGACGCGCACTTCCAGCACGCTGGCGCGCGGGCGGGGTGCCCAGCGGCGCAGCAGGCCTGGCGCGCAGTTGGTCACAGCGATGTCTGGGAAATCGGGCAGTTGCATGCCCAGGCCACAGGAATTGATCTGGATGCGGTCGCCGATATTCAGCCGCCGCAGGATGTGGGGCGCGAAATCCACCAGCACATGCTGCACGCCGCCATGCTTGCCGGTGACAAGGCCAACCGCGCCCGTGGCCGGGCCGCTCGCCACGCGCGCCTTGTTGCCGACGCAGGCGCTGGTGAGCAAAGCGAGCATCGGGCCATCACGCGGGCCGATGATCTCGCGGCCGTTATTATGCAAAGCAACGCCAGGCTCTACGTGATCGGCGGCGAGGCCCACGCAAGGGTCGCCGATGCGGTGATTCAGCGTGATGCCGCCGGTGCCCGGCAAGGCGCGCACCTGGCCATCCTGGCCGATGCGGTAAGGGCTTTGACGGCCGACGGGGTGGGCGATCTGGCCGAGCACCGCTTGCATGACAAGGTCGGGGAGGTTGGTGCGGAGGGGCATGGGATGCACTCCAAGGAAGGAAGATGTTCTTTTTTGAAAAAAAGAACCAAAAAACGTTTATCTGTTCAGGCACGCGGTCGGCACGGTGTCGGGTGCAATGGGTAAAAGTTTTTTGCTTCTTTTTTTCAAAAAAGAAGACTCTTCCTCACGCTATCTCCAACGCCCGCGGCCGATGCTCCACCGTGCCCCGCCCCTCCCGCGTCATGCGATACGCGGCGAGCCAGGCTTCCGCATGCGGGCCGATCGGGCGCAGTTCGGACTGGAAATCCAGCGGGTCTATGCTGGTTTTGAAATCGTGGTCGGCGATGAATTGCAGGATGCGCCGGCCGCTTTCCGCCATTTTCGCGCGCTGGGAGATCTCCGCCATGCCGCCGAGATGGCGCTGGGAGACGACCTCCACCACGTTCCACTTGGTGTTGGCATCGAAGGCCTTCTTGATGTCCGGTGCATCCAGCAAGGCCATCACCTGTTTGAGGTAGTGGCCGGCTTCCACCGACATCGCATAGATATTGCCGTAGGTGGAGCGATCGAGCGCGTAGCGCAGATCGAGCCCGAGGCGCTGGACGGTGGCGACGCTGCCGAAGGCGCGGCGATCGAGGTTGCCGCCGCTGCGGATCACTTCACTGACCTGCAGATCGCGGAAATATTGTGCCGTTCCCATCATGAATCCCACCAGCTGGCGATGGAAATTGCGATTGACGACGGTACCAGCGGGTAACGGGTTGCTGCCGTAGTTGAAGGCGCGGCGATAGGCCATTTCGCGGGAGCGCGCGGAGTAGCGCAAGGGCTGCCATTTCTCCAGCAGATACAGGCCGCGCGCGCCAGGGCCGCGCTGGATACGCATGCGGCCGGCACGGAAAAGCTTCAGCAGCACATCCACCACCTGAAACACTTTGGAGTGTTCGTAGCAATAGATGAAATAGAGATCGGCGGCGGCGCGCACCTGGCTGGGGGTGGCGTTGTCGTCGAAATCCGGCTGCACGTAGGGGTAGCTCATCTCCTCGAACGGCACGGCGCCCTTGCCGCCGAAGCCCAGAAGATCAAGGAAGCCGTCGCCGCCGGCCGCTTCGCCCGCGCCTTTCTGCACCAGGTCGGAGAAGCGCTCCTCGAATTGCTGTTCGTAGGCGCGCCGGTCTTCCGGGGGGATGGTCGCCATCTGGTCGCGGATGAAGCGATCCCACAGGCGCTGTATGGTTTCCGTTTGCTGGATGGACATCGTACGGCTCCTAGGCTTGATGTTTTACGAACACCCGCGGCGCGGGCGCTATTTTATGGTTTTGGCAGCGTGGGTGCGGGTCGTCTCCGCCACCGTCGCATCGATATGCTTGACGTGCTTATCCAGCGCCGTGAGCCGGTCGGATAGCTTATTCCAGTCCGCACCGGCTTTCAGCGCGTGAAAATCGCGGCCCAGCTGCTCGGATTTTTCCTCCAGCCGGTGCAGATGCGCCTGCACAGAGGCCAGGCCAGCATGCAGCGCTTCCATATGTTGCGCCGTGCCGGCCGCCTGGGTCTGCAGCCCCGCGATACTGGTGCCGTACTGCGTCAGCGCCGACGTCACTGGGGCAAGCAGGGACTGTACTGCTGCCGTAACGGCCGTGCCGCAAGCGGTGGCGAGGGCGGCGGCGGCGGCCTGATCGAGCGACACGGTTGCCGTGGCCGTGACCCCCTTGGTTGTGATCGCCGTGAGCTGCTCGGCCGTGCGGCGCATATCTTCGGCCAGGTCGTGCAGCAGCAGCGTGCCGGCGGCAGCGATGCCGAGGAAGGAGCCGCCGGTCTCGCTGTTGTGCCGGCCGCCGGCGAGGCGGCCGAGCAGGTTCAGCTCCGCGTGGCTCACCCGCGGGACCGGCAGTTCGGCCGCTGCGGCTTTGACCGCAATCGTCGTGGACGTCGTCTCGCTCATCATGGCCTCCTGAAAAGTGTTGCCAGGCTCTGCTCGAATTGCGGTGGCAGCGGCTGGGTCAGGCGCGGCAGCCTGATGCCGCCCAGGGTTTCGTAGGCCGCCTGCTCGATGATCTTCTTCAGCAGCACGAAGATGGATTTCTGATCGCCGGCCTCGATGGCAATCGTGCGCACCAGGTTTTCCCAGCGGTCTTCCAGCATCAGCTGCACGCGCAGCTCCTCCGCCACGCCCTTCTCCTGATGATCCGAGAGTAAGACAGGGACCTTCGTCAGGTCGATATGGCCATAGCGGCGCAGGGCCCGATGCAGCCCGGGCACGTCCTGTGTTGCTGACCCGTAATCCGTCTCGATCTGGGTGAGATCGTTCTTGAACGCCGGGTGGCTCAGGTAGTCCTTGATCGGCCCTTCGATGGCACCCGCCAGGTATTTGCCGGTCAGCACGTTAACAATGACGCCGATTATGGACCAAAGTGCCAATGCGCGGCGTTCGGTGGGACCATCCTCCGTGATGCCGGATCCGAGTGCGAGCAGATCGATGCCGCGGTCCAGTTCCAGCAGCAGCATATCCAGCAGCACCTGGGATTGTACGCCGCGGGCGCTGTTGGAAGGGAACAGCCCATCGAAGATGGTGGCCAGGGTGCCGCGCACGGAAATCAGATCGAACAGCGCGTTATCCTGTTCCAACTGGTTCATGTTGTAGAGGCCGTAGAGCAGGATGGGCGGGCGGGCGATGCGCAGCAGGCGCAATCCGCCGGCGGGCTTGAAGGTTTCGGCGAACAGTTCCAGTGCCTGCATATAGGCTTCCAGCGGCGGCGAACGATCGTAATGGCCGTGTTCGCCGGCCATGCAGCCGGGCGCCACGATCACCATGCGGCGGAAGCGTTCGATGTCGATTTGCGCTGTCACACCCAGCGCGCGCAGGCCCTCGGAGGTGCCGTTCTGGGCACGCGTGATCAGCGTATCCATCGTGCTGGCGACTTCGTTTTCCAGCAGCAGGGATCGCAGATCGCCCTGGCCCTGATCCTCCAGCCATTTGTACAGGCGTCGATAGGCATCGATACCGCGCGGCCAATCGTCGGGCGCGTAGGATTGCTGCGCGCCGCCGTTGAAATTGCGCAGTGCGTAGATCACCGCATCACGCCGCTGCTGCAATTCCTGCAACGGCACTTGCAACAGATAATAGCCGCTGGCGAAGCCGACGCTGGCCAGCGATTCGCCCAGCATCACGAGTAGCACGGCAGAAACCTCATCCAGCGCGCGGCCGAGCCGGCGGAAATTCTGCGTCATGCCCGGGGAGAGCGAGCCCACGAAACGAGCCATGCGCGCGTATTCGCCCAACTGGCGACGCACGGCGATCACCTTATCGCGCTGCGTGGGATCAAGTCCCCCACGGGCGGCGGCGCGGCCTTGCAGGATGGCGGTGCGCACCGAATCGCCCCAGCCCTGCATTTCGGGCGTGATGTCGTTGGTGAGCGGGTTGTTGGCGAGATCCTGCAGCGCCTTTTCCACGTCGCCGCTGGCGATCTGGAATTCCGCGTCCGAGGAGCTGGGCGAGGATTTCGCGGGAAGGGTGGCGGGGGGTGGCGCCTGGAGGAAGGGCAGGCCGAGCGCTTCCTGCCGGATGCCGGCGGCTTGCGGCAAATCCTGGTAATAGGCGAGCAGGCCATCGGCCACCTGGCGGGGGTCACGCGGGTTGCTCACGCGCAGGTGGTTGCGGAGCATGTTGTCCAGCGCAAGGCTGGCGCTGGCACCGGAAGCGCCGTTATGGGCCGCAGCGTTGCGGGGCACGGGTGATCCGCCGGACGTGGTGTTGGTGGCGGCAGGGGGGAAGGACATGGCGGAACCTCGTTGAGTTTGCTGTTGGGGATCAGGCGGCCAGGGCCGCCTGGGCGGCGCCAAGCGTGGGCGGCGCCGGGGGATGGTGTTCGGCCAGCCGCGCCACCACGCGGTGGGAGAGCGCGCGCGGCAGGATCTGGCCGGACTGCAGGGCGTAGCTGGCGGCGCTGACCATGTGGCGGGGTGGCAGGCCGCGATCGGGCAGGCCGCCCTCGATCAGGCGGCGCTTGGCGGCCTGGATGGCCTCCTCGTCGGCGCGGGTGAAATGGATCACGTCGGCCAGCGCGCGGTGGGCGAGGTTGCGGCGTGTCTGGTAGGCGATCTCGTCCACCACGGCGGGGATCAGGGTGGGGGCGGTGGAGAGAAGGCGTGGCGGCAGGCGGTGGAAGCGGCGCGGGTCGTAAAGCGTGCGCCACACGCGCTCCAGGCGGGCCGCATGCAGGGCGAAGCCCATGCGGCGCAGCATTTCGGCCAGAAATAATACGCGGAGAAAGCCGGTGGGGTGCACGCCGGCGCGGAAGGTGAGGGCGCGGGGGGCTGGGTGGGCGAGGAACTGTGCCAGGCCCCAGGCGGCGGCGGGGCCGCCGAGCAGAAGGGCGGCGAGATCGGCGAAAATTTCCTTGTGCCAGCGCGCGTAGATTGCGCCGAGCATGGGATCGCCGGAGGTGCGCAGCACGCAGCGGGCGACGGCGGCCTTGTTCTCCTGCCAGATGCGCATGTCGGCCTGGATGTTGTGGCCGATTTCGTGCAGCAGCACGGGCTGCCAGGGATTATCGAGGTCCCAGGGGATGCGCACGATGGGGAAGGGGTTGGCTTCCCCCAGCAGGCGGGAGAGCACGGCGCCGCGGCGCAGGGTGGCCGGGGAGTAGCCGTGCTCCATGTAGCTCACGGGGGAGAGCACGCGGTCGGGCAGCAGGCGCGGGGCGCCCTGGCGCACGGCGGCGTAGCAATCGGCGGCGATCACGTCGTGCGCCGCCAGAACGGGCGCGAAACTGGTGCCGCGCTGGGCAAACACATCGAAGAACAGGCCGAAGGCGCGGCGGGCGCGGTCGATCTCGCGCTCCACCAGGGCGATGTCGATCAGCAGGCGCTGCGGGCCGGCAGTTTCGGCGTCGCGGTGCACCTGGCGCAGGCGGCACACGATGTCGCGGTCGATTGTGGCGAGGCGGGCATTGGCGGCGTTGAAATGCGCGGGCGATGGCACGTAGGGCAGATCCTGCGGGCGGATGCCGACAGAGGCGTAGTCGATGCGCGCGAGGCGGCGGGCGCGGGCGGTGAGGCCGATGATGCGGGCGCGCAGGAAGCGGCTGACGCCTGCGTGCGGCCGTGCCGCCAGGGCGGCATCCAGCGCGCGCGGATGGAATACGGATGCCGGTTGCATGGCGGAATGATCCTGCTGGCCGCGTGAACGGGGGGTGGGGAGCTGGCGGGCCGGCCATGGGGTGTGGCCGGCCCGTGCGCCCCGGTGGTGCCCTGTTACCGGGACTGGATGGTGACGGTGACTGGCCCTGCGAAGCTGTAGCTGCGCCGGCGGCAATGCGGGCAGCCGCCGCCGCTGCTGGCGCCGTAGCTGGCGCGGGTGGACCGCCCCACGCTGCCGCGCAGGCTCAGGTTGCCGCCGGTTTCGATGCCGGGGCTGGTGGCGATGCCGCCGCGGCGATAGCGGGTGCGGTGGCCGCCGATGCGGTAGACGCCGCCTGGGGCGTTGCGCAGGCGCGTGCTGGCATGCACCAGCTTGCGCAGGACTTTGGGCGAGCGTGTCGCGAGGCGTGCGGTGCGCGCCACGAGCGCTGGCAGGTGTTTGGCGCCGAGGCGGCGGTGGATGGCGATGCGGCGGGCATGCTCCACGATGGCGGGCATAGCGGCCACCGCGCGGCGGCCGTGTTTGCGGGCGATATGTTTGGTGGCCGCGGTGACGACCTTCACCAGTTTGCGCCGTTGCACGCGGGGGATAAGCGCGGCCTTGTGCTTGAGGGCACCGCGGATGGCCAGGCCGGCGACGGCGGGGGCGAGGGCATCGAAGCCGTCTTCTTCCTCGGCGTAGTCGGCCAGGCTGTCCAGCGCGTCCATTTCGTCGCCTTCATCGGCCATCACGTTGCCGATCAGGCCAGCGGCTTTGCCGATGAGCTGGGCGCCGGGCAGCGGCAGCATGCCGGCGATGGGGGCGACGGTGCGGGCGACGCTGCCCACCTTCTTGAGGATGCTTTTCAGGCCGCCGAAGAATTCGTCGGCGTCGTCGGCTTCCAGCGCGTCGGTGACCGCTTCTTCCATTTCGTCGGCGGAGTCTTCGCTCTCGAAGGAGTCGAAGGATTCCTCGAGCGAATCGTCGCCGAGATCTTCGAGGGAGTCCTCGGCTTCGTCGAAGCCTTCGGCCTCGTCGGCTTCGTCGAATTCATCCATGGCGTGGCTGCCCTCGGGCGCTTCGGCCATCAGATCTTCCATCATGTCGTCATCAAACCGTTCGCTCATGGTGACCTCCTGTTGTTCCGGTCAGGCGGGAGCGGTTTGTTGCCGCCTCGTCTGTCCGGGGGATGGAGACACCCTGGGGGGGTTTGGCGAAAGTCACACGATGTGGGTCGCGGGGATGAGTGACAGAGGAAGGGCGTTCTTTTTTGAAAAAAAGAACCAAAAAACTTTTATTCCCTCAAACGCGATGTGGGGAAAGGTGTCGGGTCCAACAGGTAAAAGTTTTTTGCTTCTTTTTTTCAAAAAAGAAGACTCTTCCTTAATTCCCTTCGAGCGCCTTTGCGTATTTCCGCAGTGCAGCAGCGAAATGGTCGGCGAGGTTGGCGGTTTCCTCGATGAAGTTCTTGGTAGCGCAGACGATTTCCGTGCCCGGGTTGGTATGTGGGTCATCCTCCGGGGTTATTGGATCGGGGCATTCTGGATCAAGGGTCTCGGACGTCATTGGTGCCTCCCGTATATCACGTCTCAGGCTAAGGGCGTTTCGGCTGCGGTTCAATAGACTTGCGCATCACTCATCGCGCTTGTCTTCGGCTGGCAGGCCGTGCGCAGCCCAGGCCTCCTCGCCACCACGATACCAAATCACGTGCTGGTAGCCGAGCTTAACAAGGTGAAGGGCGGCATTATATCCCTGCACGCCTGCCGTGCCGGTGCCCATCACCACGATACTGGCACCCGGGTTTGGACGGCCCCGGAACAGGTCTGCATCCATCGCTTGGCGCGATTCGGCCGCCTGCTCGTCAGTCAGCATAATGGCGCCTGGCAGAACCTCGCGAAACCTGCCTACCTGGACGATGAGAGGCGCCGGCTGCGCCGCAATCAGATGCTGCAGGCCGGCGGTATCAATCGTGGTGCCGCCGGGCATTGAAAGCGGCGTCGGCGTGAAATCGGACCCCAGCAGCGGCTTGTCCGCAGGCGCAACCCCGTCGCTAGCATGTTCATCGCTGAACATAGGCAGACCGGCATCTTGGAGCGCCCGCTCCACTTTCGCGAAACCTGGCGTGTGAGTCTGTTTTTTGTGGAAGAAGGTCGCTTCCCGCCATACGGAGCGATGATGCCAAATTGCCTGGAATGCTTGCGCCCGGCGGCGTGCCTGCGACAGATCGCCCGCCAACGCATAGGCCGCGATCAGATAGAGGCGACCGGTTTCTATAGGGGTAAGCTTATCGGTATCGGCAGATCCGCCGGCTTCTCTGGCCTCGCATTTCAGAAGGAAATTTAGCGCGGGCTGATATTGGGCGGCAAAAAGCGCCGCCATGCCCGCCCTGCGCTCGTAGTGGTTGGTTTTTGGGCCCTGCGGGTCGATGCGGAGAATAGTCGTGAGATCGGCGAGCGTAGCATCAGGCCGGCCGTCGAGCCAGGCGCAATTGGCACGGCCGGAAAGGGCTTGGATTGAGTTTGGATCGCCCTGCAACGCAGCATCGAATATTGGATCTGCCTCTGCGCATTTGCCCTCAGAGGCCAGGAGTTGCCCACGTGCAGCCAACGCCTGGGGGTTGGCCTTGTCAATCGTCAATGCTTGGACTGTTACCTCTTCCGCTTCGCGGTCGTCGGCGGCATAGTTAGGGTCGCTATAGCCCTGGCTTTTGCGCACCAGCACCGATCCCAAAGCAGAGAGCGCCTCCACGAAGTTGGGCTCGGCCCTGATGGCTTGCTCCAGCAGGTGCTGAGCCGTGGTCAGCTGGTCCAGGTTGTCGGCGCGGTCCATGATGGAGCGAGCCTGGAAGAACAGGTCCAAGGCATCGGGATCGTTCGGGCGTTCGCGGGCGGCGCGGACGACCTCGGCATCCACCAAGGTCACGTTCAGGGCGCTGGCGATGTCATGAACGATGTCCTCCTGCGTCTGCCAGGGGGAGGCGGCGGTGGCGGTGTATTGGTGATCCCAGATCTGGGCGCCGCTCACCGTTTCGATCAGGCGCGCCTGCACCTGCACCGTGCCGGCATGGGTGGCCATGCGGCCATCCAGAACGTAACGCACGCCAAGCGCACGGCCGATTTCGCCCACCGGGCGGCCGGCGAGGCCGGTGGCACTCTCGCGCGCCTTCACCACGCTGCCGGGCAGATGCCGCAAATCGGCGGTGAGATCGTCGGCCACATTGTCGGCCAGCATCGCTTCGTGCGCGCCCTCGCCCTGGGTGCGAAAGGGCATGACGATAATGGAGAGCCGGGGCGGGGCGAACCGGGGCGCGGACCACACGATCACGCCCCAGACGAGCACGGCGGCGAGCAATGCGGTGACCGCCGCCAGCGCCGTAATGGGCGCGGCGCGGCGGCGGGGCACCGGGGCGGGCGGCGGGGTGGGCAGGTCAGTCAGTTCGGCGGGCAGCGGCGGCAGCGGCGCGGGCTCGAACACCACAGGCAGGCCCAGGCGATAGCCGCGGCCGGGGGCGGTGACGATGACGGTCTCCACCATATCGTCCGCCAGCAGGGCACGGCGCAGGCTGGAGATGGCGCGGGCGAGATTGCCGGTTTCCATGGTGCGGCCGCCCCATACGGCACGCTCCAGCTCCTCGCGCTCCACCAGGCGGTCGGGGTGCTCGACGAGGTAGAGAAGCGTATCGAACAGGCGCGCGGTGAGAGGCACCCTGTCGCCATCACGCAGCAGCGTGCGGCGCACAGGGTCCAACAGGAACGGGCCGAAGCGGTAGGTGCCCTTTTCGCGGAACAGAACGTCCATGGATCAGGCGATGCCCCCGGGTTCCAAATCTCTGCTAACCGCTTGAAGAATCGGCATTTCCGATTTTTTCCGGAAAGTTCGTTTGCCGGATCGATGGAGCTCGCGCCCATCTGACGCCGCGGCGGTGCCCATCGCTCCCGCGCTGTTCTAGCAAAACGAGAGACAGTGTGACATGCGCAATCCATATCCAGCTTCCGACATCCAAACCGAGGCCGAGATCGGCCACGTGGTGCTCAGCGGGCGCCGCTTCCGCATCATGCCTGCCCTATCGCCGGACTGCCGCCCCGGCGAAATCTGCCGCTTCGACATTGAGGGGGCGAGTATGGCGGTATGTGCCGAGGCGGAGACCTCGCCCACCACCCGCGCACGGGCGCGGGACCTGGAGGAACGGCTGACAGCCCGTGAACTTCAAGTGGCGGTTCTGGTGGCGCAAGGACTTGCCACCAAAAATATCGCCCACCGCCTGCAGATCAGCGAATGGACCGTGGGCACGTATCTCAGGCGGGTATTCGCCAAGCTGAACGTAGAGAGCCGTGCGGCAATGGTGTTCTGCTGCGCGCCGCTGATCGAGGCGCGGCTTGCGGCGCCGCTGTGCACGGAGGCGATGCGGCGGAGCGGACAGCAGGCATAAGGAAGATGTTCTTTTTTGAAAAAAAGAACCAAAAAACTTTTACTCTCTCGCGTATGTTTGCGGCGAGTCCGCGATAGCGCAGGCAAAAGTTTTTTGGTTCTTTTTTTCAAAAAAGCACATCTTTCTTGCTCTGGTTATGAGCAACAGTTACCCTTGCGGATCGGCATACAAGCGTATATTTGCAGTTGACGCGGGCAAAGCCCTGCCCGAGTGAGTGCGCGTGACAGGGCCAGAGATGCTTCAGTCCAAGGATCTCAGCCCGCGATCCTTTGCCATCGCCGGCGCGATCATGGCGGCGGCATTGGCGGTGCGGGCAGGGCTGGACCCCGTGCTGCCGGCGCTGCCGCCATTCACGACATTATACCCGGCGATGGCCCTTGCCGGCCTGCTCTGCGGGCCTTTTGCCAGTGCAGCTTCCGGCATCATCGGCCTGGTGGTGGCAATCTATGCCTGGATCCCGCCGCGGCTGAGTTTCAGCACGCCGAACCTGACCGATTGCGTATCGGTGTGCATGTTCACGGCGGCGTCCGCGATTGTACTATGGGTCGCCGGCACACTGCGCGCGCA
>PKZM01000165.1:2444-4333 GCA_003133065.1 Acetobacteraceae bacterium | reverse complement strand
TATGCGAGCGCCAGTTCTGGGGCGATCGGGGTGAGCGCGCCGTTTTCGATTATGTCCGACGCCGCTTCGATGTCGGGGGCGAAGAAGCGATCCTCCGTGTAGGGGGCGACGCGGGCGCGCAGGGTGGCGATGGCTTGCTGCAGCGGCTGGGAGGTTTGGAAAGGGGCGTGGAAGCCGATGCCCTGGGCGGCGGCGAGGTATTCGATGGCGACGATGCCGGCGGTGTTGGCGGCCATATCGTGCAGTCGGCGGGCGGCGAAGGTGGCCATTGAGACGTGATCTTCCTGGTTGGCGGAGGTGGGCAGGCTATCCACGCTGGCGGGGTGGGCGAGGGATTTGTTTTCGCTGGCCAAGGCAGCCGCGGTGACCTGGGCGATCATGAAGCCGGAGTTGATGCCGGGATCGGTGACGAGGAAGGCGGGCAGGCGGCTCATCACCGGATCGGTGAGAAGGGCCAGCCGGCGTTCGGAGAGAGCGCCGATTTCGGCGATGGCAAGGGCCAGCGTGTCTGCCGCGATGGCGATGGGTTCGGCGTGGAAATTGCCGCCGGAGAGCACGTCGTTTTCCGCGGCGAAGACGAGCGGGTTGTCGCTGGCGGCGTTGGCTTCGATGGTGAGCACGGTGGCGGCGTGGCGCATCGTGTCCAGGCAGGCGCCCATGACCTGGGGCTGGCAGCGCAGGCTGTAGGGATCCTGCACACGGCCGCAATCGAGGTGGGAGAGGCGGATTTCGCTGCCGTGCAGGAGGCGGCGGAAGGTGGCGGCCACCGCGATCTGGCCCGGCTGGCCGCGGGCTTGGTGGATGCGGGGATCGAACGGGGTGTCGCTGCCTTTGGCGGCATCTACCGAGAGGGCGCCGGCGATGATGGCGGCGGTGAAGAGGGTTTCGGTGCGGAAGAGTGCGGCGAGTGCCAGGGCGGTGGAGGCCTGGGTGCCGTTGAGGAGGGCGAGGCCTTCCTTGGGGCCGAGGGTGAGGGGGGTGATGCCGGTTTGCTGGAGTGCGGCGGCCGCGGGGAGGCGGGTGCCGTTGAGGGTGACGTGGCCGATGCCGATGAGGGCGGCGGCGAGATGGGCGAGGGGGGCGAGATCGCCGGAGGCGCCAACGGAGCCTTTTTCCGGGATGCAGGGGGTGATGCCGGCGGCGATGAAGGCCTGGAGTTGTTCGATGACAACCGGGCGGACGCCGGAGAAGCCCCGCGAGAGGCCAACGATTTTCAGCGCCATGATGAGGCGGACGATGGCGGCAGGCAGGAGTTTGCCCACGCCGGCGCTGTGGGAGAGGACGAGGCGCTTTTGCAGTTCGGCGAGTTGCGCGGCGGGGATTGAGGTTTGCGCGAGCAGGCCGAAGCCGGTGTTGATGCCGTAGGTTGTTTTGCCGGAGGCGACGATGCCGGCGACGGTGGCGGCGGAGGCGCGGATGGCGGGGAGGGCGCCCTCGTCCAGCGTTATGGCTGCGCCGCTGTGGATTTGCCGCAGTTCGTTGAGCGTGAGGCGTTCTCCGCCGATCTTCACAGTCATGTGTCTCTCCGCGTTAAACCGAAATGCCATAGGTAAAAGTTCTTTGCTTCTTTCTTTCAAGAAAGACCCGCCGCGGAGCGGCAAGAAGAAAGAGTCTCCGCGGAGCGGCAAAAAGCAAGAGTCTTCTTTTTCTGAAGAAAAAGAAGCAAAAAGACTTTTACTTGTTAAGAAAAGGCAGGTTGAGGTTGTGCTGGCGGGCGCATTCGATGGCGTCGGGGTAGCCGGCGTCNNNTCCATCATGGATTCGGTTTCGCGGTTGGGGCTGGCGACGGAACCGCTATCGAGGTGGTCGCGGCCGATCACGATGGGTGCGCGCACACGGCCGCTGCGCACGAGTTCGTTGAAGGCGAGGCCGATCCGATGGCGATCACC
>PKZM01000165.1:0-2287 GCA_003133065.1 Acetobacteraceae bacterium | reverse complement strand
CACATGCACGCGCATGGAGGCGCGGGCGGCGGCGGCGACGGCGGCGGGATCGGTTTCGCGGCGGGATATCCATTCGGCGACGGACCAGCCGGCGGGGACATAGCCGTTGACGGGATCGTGGGCGGAGGTCTGGTCGGTGACGACATCGGGGTGATTATTGCTGGCGAGGATTTGCGGGAAAATTTCAGCGGCGTTGCCGAGCAGGCCGATGGAGCGCGGTGTGCCCGAGCGGCGCGCATCTTCGATCATGGCCATGGCTTGTTCCAGCGTTTCGGCGCGCGCGTCGAGATAGCCGGTTTCCAGGCGTTTTTCGATGCGGCTATCCTGCGCTTCCACGGCGAGCATGGAGGCACCGGCCAGCGTTGCGGCCAGCGGTTGCGCGCCGCCCATGCCGCCGAGGCCGCCGGTGAGAATCCATTTGCCGGCCAGGCTGCCGCCGAAATGCTGGCGGCCGATTTCGACAAAGGTCTCGTAGGTGCCTTGCACGATGCCCTGGCTGCCGATGTAGATCCAGGAGCCGGCGGTCATTTGCCCATACATCATCAGGCCGAGGCGATCGAGCGCGGAGAAATGCTCCCACGTGGCCCAGTGCGGCACGAGGTTGCTGTTGGCGATGAGCACGCGGGGGGCATCGGCATGGGTGCGGAAGATGCCGGCCGGCTTGCCGGACTGCACAAGCAAGGTTTCGTCGGTGTTCAGGGTGGTGAGCGCGCGGACGATGCCGTCGTAGCAGGCCCAGTTGCGGGCGGCACGGCCGATGCCGCCGTAGACGACCAGATCTTCCGGGCGTTCGGCGACATCCGGATCCAGGTTGTTCATCAGCATGCGCAACGGCGCTTCGGTTTGCCAGGATTTTGCCGTGAGCTCCGATCCGGTACTGGCCCTGATGACGCGCGTGTTTTTCATGGTGAACCCCTAAATGAGTAAAAGTTCTTTGCTTCTTTCTTTCAAGAAAGACCCGCCGCGGAGCGGCAAGAAGCCCGCCGCGGAGCGGCAAGAAGGAAGAGTCTTCTTTTTCTGAAGAAAAAGAAGCAAAAAGACTTTTATTTGTTGGTTTTGCCGAAAAGTTCGAAGCGTGTGCCGGGGTGGTAGAGGGAGGCCAGGGAGGCCAGGCATCCGGACCAGGTGCGGCGGATAACGAGGAGGCAGGCGTTGCCGGGATCGAGTTGCAGGAGGGCGGAGATGGAGGGCGGGGCGATGATGGCCTGCACACGGTGCTCGCCACGTTCGATGGGTGCGGCCGCGGAGAGGTATTCGTTTGGCGTGGTCTGGGTGAAATCCTGGGCAAGGTAGGCGGGCGCAAGCGATGGGTTCACCAGGCGATCCTCCAGTTGCAGCGGGCGGCCGTTTTCCAGGTGGAGAACGCGGGAATGATAGAGGCGGGCACAGCCGAATTCGCGTGCGGCCTCGGGGGTGGCATCGATCTCCGCCAGCGTCAGCACGCGGGCCTGGTGCGTATTGCCACGCTCCGCGATTTCCGCGGCGATGTTGCGGATTTCCAGCAGCGCGGATTGCGCCGGCGGGGGCGCGACGAAACTGCCCACGCCGGGCACGCGGCGGATGAGGTTTTCGCGGGCGAGCTCGCGCATGGCGCGATTCACCGTCATGCGGGAGACGGAGAAGCTGCGGCAGAGCGCGTGTTCGGAGGGTAGTACCTGGCCGGTGCGCCACTGGCCGGCCGCGATGCCGTCGGCGATGCTGCGCTTGATTGTCTGGTAGGGGCTCTCGCTCATGGCTGCATCTTTGCCAAGGCGCGGCGATAGGCGGCGGTGATCGCATCCTGCCGCAGATGGTGGCCGTGGCGCACCACCCAGGTGCCGGCGGACATGACGTGCTGAACCGGCGCGCGATCGCGGGCGAAGATGGCGGCATCGAGCCAGAAATCCGGCTTCATGTGCGCCGTTTCGGGGGTTGGCCCGATGCCGACGAAATCGGCGCGGCAGCCGGGGCGGATGGCGCCGATCGGGCGGGCGGCGGCTTGGGCGCCGCCGGCGGCGGCGGATTGCCAGAGGGTTCGGCCCGTATGGCCGCTGGTGCCGGCGAGAACGTTGCGCTTTTCCAGGCGCAGGCGCTGGCTGTATTCGAGAAGGCGCAGATCGGCGAAGGCATCCAGGCAGATGTGGCTATCCGTGCCGATGCCGAAACGGCCGCCGGCGGCGGTGAAATCGGGCAGGCCGAAAATGCCGTCGCCCAGATTGCCTTCGGTGCTGGGGCAGAGGCCGGCGATGGCGCCGCGCGCGGCCATGCCGGCCCGTTCCTCTTCCGTGGTGTGGGTGCTGTGGATCAG
>PKZM01000154.1 GCA_003133065.1 Acetobacteraceae bacterium | reverse complement strand
GCCAGCCCGCTCGCCCAGGGCGATTTCGCCGGCCGCGCCGCAACCCTTTCCGACATCGATGCCTACGCGCGTGCCAAGGATCCCCGGGTTGCCCAGGTGATGGCCTCCCTGCACGGCGAATGGCAGGCCGTGCAGATCGTCCGCGCCGATGGCAGCCGCACCGCGGACCTTCGCCCACTGGTGCGCCTGAACGTCTCCGTCGTTGTCGAACGCGACGGCAAGCGCGAATCCGGCACGCACGGCCTGGGTGGGCGTGAGGGGTTCGAGCGTATGCTGGCGCCGGAAACCTGGCGCGCCGCGGTGGATGAAGCGCTGCGCCAGGCGCTGCTGAAGCTGGATGCCGTGCCCGCCCCGGCCGGCGAGATGGAGGTGGTGCTCGGCGCCGGCTGGCCGGGCATCCTGCTGCACGAAGCCATCGGCCACGGGCTGGAAGGCGACTTCAACCGCAAGAAGACCAGCGCCTTCGCAGGCCTCATGGGCCAGCGGGTCGCCACACCCGGCGTTACCGTCGTGGATGACGGCACGCTGCCCGATCGCCGCGGATCGCTGACCATCGACGATGAAGGCACCCCCACCAGCCGCACCGTGCTGATCGAGGACGGTATCCTCACCGGCTATCTGCAGGATCGCCTCAACGCCCGCCTGATGGGGGCGCGCCCCACCGGCAACGGCCGCCGGGAGAGCTACGCCCACGCGCCGATGCCGCGCATGACCAACACGATCATGCTCAACGGCAGCCACAGCAAGGCGGAGATGATCGCCTCGGTAAAGCGTGGCCTGTACGCCGTCAATTTCGGTGGCGGCCAGGTGGATATCACCTCGGGAAAATTCGTGTTTTCCGCGAGCGAAGCCTATCTCATTGAGGATGGCCGCGTGACCGCCCCGGTGAAGGGCGCCACGATCATCGGCAATGGCCCCGATAGCCTGACCAAGGTCGACATGATCGGCGGCGACATGGAACTCGATCCCGGCATCGGCACGTGCGGCAAGAACGGCCAGGGCGTCCCCGTCGGCGTCGGCCAACCCACCCTGAAGATCCGCGGACTCACAATCGGTGGAACCGCAACTTAAGGAATAAAAGTTCTTTGCTTCTTTCTTTCAAGAAAGAAGAGTCTTCTTTTCTGAAGAAAAGAAGCAAAAGACTTTTGTTCTGTTCGCTGGCAATTCTGCTTGCGAACAGGGCGATGGGGGAGGATTGCCCGCCGAATGGGGATATTCCCGTTCCGTTGCTGCCGCATACGCGGGCGGCGCTGGCCACCAACCAGCCGCTTCTCGCGGTGGCGCTGGGCTCATCCTCAACGCGCGGCTGGATGGCAACCGACATCGCGCATTCCTACCCGGCCCTGCTCCAGCGTGAGTTGAACGAGGCGCTGCCCAAAGCCGACTTCGCCTTCATCAACCGCGGCGTCGGCGGCCAGGACGCGCCTGAGGAACTCGCGCGCCTGGATGCGGACGTGCTCGCCGTGCGCCCGCAACTCGTCATCTGGCAGGTCGGCGCCAATGGCGCGGTGCACGATGAAGCGCCCACCCTGTTCAAGCAGCTTGTGGTGGAAGGCATTACCAAGCTGAAGGCCGCCGGCGCCGACGTGATCCTGATGGACAACCAGCGTTCCCCCCGAATCCTCGCCGCCCCCGAACACAGCGTGATGGATGCAACCTTGCGCGAGATCGCCACCGAAACCGGCGTTAATCTGTTCTCGCGCGGCACGCTGATGGACCACTGGGCCGAGGCCGGCGCCCCGTATGAGGATTTTATCGCGGTGGACGGATTTCATATGAACAACCGCGGCTACGCCTGCCTCGCGCGGGCGATGGCGGAGGTCATCAGCGCGGCCCTCAAACAGCCGATTGCGCAGCAAACCCAGACGCGGAAATAGGCGTATGCTGCCGGCGAGTCCGCGACAGCAACACCAAAACAGGGCAAGCAAGAGTGTTCTTTTTTGAAAAAAAGAACCAAAAAACTTTTGGCCTTTGGCGTACGTATCCGGCGACTCCGCGACAGCAGCTCCAAAAGTCTTTGCTTCTTGTCTTCAGAAAAGAAGACCTTCCTTCCACGCCGCCAGCACCGCCGCCGTCTCCGTCAGCATCGCACAGTTCTTCGACAGCGCATCCAGCGCGCCGATATGCAACGACTCCTCATACGCGGCACAAGCATCGGCCACCACGAACACATCGTAATTGCGGTGGAACGCGTCGCGCACGGTGCAATCCACGCAGCAATCGCTGGTGAAGCCCACCACCACCAGCGTGCCGATCCCTGCCGCGCGCAACCGTTCGTCCAGATCGGTGCCAACGAAACTGGAATAGAGCGGCTTCTCGATCTCCCAATCGCCCGCCTCCGGGCTGATGCGATAATAATCGGCGCCGGTGGAGCCCGCCCGGCAGATGGCCACCGCCGCTGGTGGCCGGCCCTTGCGCGCGTGCAGGTTCTTCAGCGCATCGCAATCCGTCTCCGCCCGCGTCACCACGCGCACGAACACCGCGGTAACCCCGGCGGCCCGCGCCGCTGCGATCAGGGCCTGTATCCGCCCGATCGGCGCGGCGAACACACCCAGATCCACGCCCCAGCGCCCGGCCGCGCCGGCGGGCGAGACGAAATCCTCCTGCACATCGATGATCAGCAGCGCCGTGCGCGCCGGCACGATCATCGCCGGTAGCAGGGCCGGATCCACAGCCGGATCAAGCACCACGTCAAGCGGCATTCTGCACCTCCGGAAAGAACGCCCGGATACGCGGCATGATCTCAGCCGCGAACACCGGCATGGATTTCAGATAATCGGGGAAGATCAGCATCATCCCATCCAGCATGCAACGATCCATCATCTCGATCATCCGCGTCGCCACGGTCTGCGCCGAGCCAATGATCCGCGCCGACATAAAGCCGGAGCGCGCGTTCTGCACGAAGGAATTCTCCCGCCCGATCTCGGCATCCAGAAATCCATAGGCGCGCATCATCCCGAAACAGGCCTCCTCATCGAACCCGGCCCGGTAATGGTCCGCCTCCGCCTCGGCAGCCGCATCGCTCTGCCCGATCACCAGGGTCAACATGGTGTAGGTACGGATGTATCGTCCGGCCTCGCGTGCCATTGCCTTCACGCGGCGGCTGATATCGGCCAGTTCGGCATCGTCGCGCCCGCCGGCAAACATCGCGTCCATGCGATCGGCAGTGAACCGCATCCCCTTGGCCGAGGTGCCGGCACACACCAGGAAAGGCTTGGCTGCCGGCTTGGGATCGGACTGGCAATCATCCATGGTGTAGTAGCGGCCCGCGAAACTGACCGACTCCTCACGCCACAGGCGCTGGATGATATCGATCCATTCATCGGCCAGATCGTAGCGCTCGTCGTGGCCCACATCGTTGCGCCAGGCATGCATCTGTTCGAACTCGCCTTTATAGCTGCCGGTCACCACGTTCAGCCCGGCGCGGCCGCGGCTGATCTGGTCCAATGTCGCCACCATCTTGGCTGTCACGGCCGGATTCTGCAGCAAGGTGTGCACGGTTGGGATAATCCGCACGCGGCTGGTGATGGAAGCGAGTGCGGCCATCAGCATCTGGGAATCCAGGGCGCTGCGCCAATGCTGAGTGACACCGCCATAGCCGCGCCATTTGGCCATGGACATGATGAAGTCGAACCCGGTGCGTTCCGCCAGCAGCGCCACCTGGCGGTTGTACTCATAGGATCCGTCCAGCTTCGGCGCGGTGCTGGAAAGGATCCAGCCGCCATTGGCCATCGGCAGGAAGATGCCGAGATCCTTGCCGCCATGGTCCGATGGCAAGCCGAAGCCCGCCGGCGGCGGGGCGGCCTGATCCCTCAGATGACTCATCAGCGTGAATTCCCGGCAAGCTGGCGTGGCGCGGGAATGATGCTACCGCCGATCCCCTGGCGCGACTTGCGCCGGGGCGCCCAGGTTCTTGCCCGCCGCGTGGCGGGCCAGGGCGTGTCGGTGCGATGGGCCGTGCGGTGCGGCGCACAATATTTCGTGCGCTGCCGCACAAGAATGCCCGCGATCAAGCTTCCCATACGCGACGCGACAGTGTCATGTCACCGCTGCATCAGTTTCGTGTGACAGCCGGGGGGATACGTATGGCTCTGAAGACGACGCTCAAGGCTACCTCGGCGCACCTGCCGGCCGCAAAAATCCTGTCGTGGCGCCAACTCGCCGCCATGGTGCCGGCTTGCCTGGCCATCATCCCGGCCCATCCGGCCGCCGCACAAACCCCGCCCCAGCAAGTGGCATCGGTCCAGCCGGCACCCGGCACCTCGGGTATCGAATCGGTGGTGGTCACGGCCGAACGCCGGTCCACCAATATCCAGAAGACCCCTCTGGCGATCACTTCGGTTTCCGGCGCCACGCTGGACAAGACCTTTTCCAACCAGATTTCCGATCTCAACGCCACCGTGCCGAGCCTGGAGATCATCAAGGCCTCGGGCTTCGAGAACCTCGTCACCATCCGCGGCGTGGGGTCGGAAACGCCGGAGAACTCGCTCACCACCTCGCCCGGCGTCTCGGAGTTCATCGATGGGGTGTATATCGCGAACTCCATCTCGTTCGATCAGACGCTGTTCGATGTGGGCAGTATCGAGGTGCTGCACGGCCCGCAGGGCGCGCTCTATGGCACCAGTTCGGATGGCGGCGCGATCAGCATCAACACCAAGCAGCCGGAGCTGAACGTATTCGGCGGCACGGCCGATTTTTCGGCCGGCAACTACAATCTGTTCCGCGAGCGCGCCGAGGTGAACATCCCCATCGGCGACACCGTCGCCGTGCGATTCTCCGCCCAGAAATACGACCATGACGGGTTCGGCACGGACACCATCCTGCCCGGCAACAATCTGGACGACGCGCACGACGACGGCTTCAAAGCCGCCGTCAAATGGCAGCCGACGCCAAATTTCTCCGCCACCCTGACAGGCATGTGGTACAGCGCCGATCAGAACGGTGCCGAGCAGAAGAATATCCTCGACCCGCAATCCGATCCGCGCAAGTTCGAGCAGGACTATCCGTCCGAATTCAACCTGCATTCTGAGTTGTATCACCTGAACCTGCAATATGACCTCGATTGGTTCAGCATAAAGTCGGTGAGTGGCTATCAGGGCCTGAACCACCAGCAGCAGGAGGATAGCTCGCGCGGTGCCGTCTCCTGGCTCGGCATCTACGACGATGTGGCCGGCTGGAACACGAAGATGAAGAACTTCAATGAGGAGTTCGATCTCGTCTCCAAGCCGGGCTCGGCACTTAATTGGGTGGCGGGCGTGTTCGCTCTCAACCAGTCCAGCCATCAGTTCGTGGCGGAATTCGAGTGCAGCGGGCAGTACGGCCCGTGCAGCGAACCCACCGGGCAGCAATTGGCTATTCTGCCGAACATCGAGACCGATCCGCCAGGCAATCTCGACTATGGCAACGATACGTCAGTGACCCGCCGCTCATATGCTGGGTTCGTACAGGCGACTTACCACATCCTGCCAAACCTTCGCCTGACCGCCGGGGGCCGCTACAACTACGATTACTACGGTGAGCGAAGCCATAACTTCTCCGCGTTCGGCAATGATGTTGTACATAACGCGTTCGTCGATCACGTGCCGACCTATCATGTAGGCCTGGATTATGACGTAAACCCCGACAGCCTGCTCTACGCCACCGTATCGCGCGGCTATAAGCCCGGCGGTACAAACGGCATTTATGGGCAGGTGGTGGTCCCAGACGTTTTCGTCCCCGAAACGAACACCTCTTTCGAACTCGGGTCAAAGAACTTCTTCCTTGATCACACATTACGCCTGAACCTTGCCGCGTACTACTATCTTTACCGCGACATGCAATATATCGAGAACGATCCCGTTCCGTTCGATGGCGGAATGTCCAACATTCCTTCCGTGCATGCTTACGGTATTGAGGCGGAGGCAACGTATGTGGCGATGGAAGACCGGTTGCGCGTGAACCTGAACGTGGCACTCGAAAACGCCACTGTGCAGGG
>PKZM01000190.1 GCA_003133065.1 Acetobacteraceae bacterium | reverse complement strand
CAGCGCACGGCGGTGTGCTGCCTCTCCTCGCTGAACCTGGAGACCTGGTTCGATTGGAAGGATCATCCGCTGTTCATCGAGGATACGATGCGCTTCCTCGACAACGTGTTGCAGGATTTCATCGACCGCGCGCCGGAAGAGATGGAGCGGGCGAAATATGCCGCCATGCGTGAACGCTCGGTCGGCTTGGGCGTGATGGGGTATCATTCGTTCCTGCAATCGCAGAACGTGCCGTTTGAAGGCGTGATTGCGAAAGTATGGAACAAGCGGATGTTCAAGCATATCCGCGAACAGGCTGATGCCGCCTCGCGCCTGCTGGCGGAGGAGCGCGGCCCCTGCCCCGATGCGGCCGATTTTGGCGTGATGGAGCGGTTTTCCAACAAGATGGCGATTGCCCCCACCGCGTCTATCTCCATCATCGCCGGCAATGCCAGCCCGGGGATCGAGCCGATCGCGGCCAACGTGTTCCTGCAGAAAACACTTTCCGGCAGTTTCACGGTGCGCAACCGGCATTTGCAGCAATTGCTGGCCAAGCTCGGCCGCGATACCGATGAGGTATGGTCCTCGATCACGCTACGCGCCGGCAGCGTGCAGCATCTGGATTTCCTCACCGAGCAGGAGAAGGCGGTATATAAGACCGCGTTCGAGCTGGATCAGCGCTGGATCATCGAGCATGCGGCGGATCGCACGCCGTTCATTTGCCAGAGCCAGAGCGTGAACGTGTTTCTGCCCGCCAACGTGCACAAGCGGGATTTGCACGAGATTCATATGCTGGCGTGGAAGCGTGGCGTGAAGTCGCTGTATTATTGCCGGTCTTTGTCCATCCAGCGCGCGGATACGGTGAGCGACATGCCGAAATCCTCGTTGATCGACATGGGCCCTGCCAACGATCCCTTGCCTGTTCCCCTTGCCGCCAAACCGACCAACTACGAAGAATGTCTCGCCTGCCAATAGGCAAAAGTTCTTTGCTTCTTTCTTTCAAGAAAGAAGGCCTTTCTTCCTGAACACTGTCGCCTTTTTCGGCGACAGCGTTGTTGCACCGATAACACGGCCTCCCTAGATTGCACCGCGGAGGCAAGACCCATGACCGTGGCCGCCCGACGCATCGATCCGGACGTCTGGACGAAGGAGCAATTCCTGGCCTGGGCCGACGCGCAGCCGGGCGACGGGAGCTACGAGTTCGATGGAGCCCGCCCCGTGGCAATGGCGCCAGCGACTCTTGGGCACACCGAGATCGCCCGGAATATCCGTGAAACCATCCGTGCCAGGCTGCCCGCCGGCAAAGCCTGCCGGATCTACGGTCCCCAGCAGCCGATCGAAACCGTCGGCGGCGCCCTGCGCGAACCAGACGCATTCATCGCCTGCTCGGCACCGAGCCGAACATCCGTCGCCATCGCCGCCCCCATTATCGTGTTCGAGGTTCTCTCCCCCGGCAAGGAGAACCGTCGGCGGGACGAGGAGGAGAAAGTCGACGAATACGGATCGGTGCCAACCATCCTGCGCTACGTCCTCGTCGAGTCTGAAAGCCGCGCCATCCGCATATTCTGGCGCCCGCCCGGCGAGCGCGCGTGGCGCAGCGAGCCTCTGGATGAGGCTGGCCCGCTTGGCCTGCCTGAGTTTGCAATCACATTGACCTTCGATGAAATCTACGAGGGCGTCGATTTCGGGTGAAGCCTCGCGCACGTGGCTTCGGCCGATACAGAAGGCAAACCACGAAGGCACCAACACACGAAGATTATCACGAAGACCAAGGGCGAACACTCTTCTTCGTATAATCTTCGTGCCTTCGTGNNCTTCGTGGTTTGCTTTTTCTAACTCGCCCCCAGCACCCCATCCAACGCCCGCGCCACCGCATCCATCGATGCCTGCGTCGGATGATACGGCAGCGTCCCAAACCCATCCACCCCACGCGTGAACGCAAACCCCGTCAGCCACGGGTCAGCCGAACACACATCATGCCCGCGCGTCAGTTCAGAAGCGCGCACCAAACCCGCATGCGTCTCCACCGCCACCTTGTGCGTCATCTCCAAAAGACGCCGCGCCACCGCGCGCGCCATATCATACTGCGCCGCATTCATCGGCGCCCGCGCGCACATCCCGTGCTCCGGCAGAACCGTCACATAATCCACAAAGATCACCCGCACACCAGGCGCGCGAACCCGCGCCTGGCGCACAATCTCCCGCAACTGCGCCTCCAGCCCCGCAAACGCCGCCTCCACCCGATCCGGCGGCGCTGCATTGCACACGCGCAACCGCAGAAACGTGCCCACCACACCAGGCGCGCCATCACACGACCACGCCCACAAATTGCGCATGTAAAAAACATCGTTGCCGCCAACGGTCACCGTCACCAGCCGCGTGCCCGGTGCCACCGCATCGATCTGCGCCGGCAAGCCACCCTGCCCACCCATCAGCACATCCTGCGTCGTCGCCCCCGAACACGTCCTGTCCTCCAGAGTCCAACCACGCTTGCGCGCCAGAAGATGCGGATAATTGCTGGCCGATTGCAGGCACCGCACCACACTCCCCGCCGCACGTACCCCAATCCCAGGGCCGGCGGCAAACGAACTGCCAACCGCCACATATTCGGGTGCGGCAGCACATAAGAAGAAAGCGGCACATACCAAAGCAACAACAGAGCGCATCATATACCCACAAAAGAAAGAACTTCTTTTTTGAAAAAAAGAAGCAAAAAACTTTTAACCGGCTGTCGCGGACTCACAGCTCAGCAACAGGGATGTGGCAGCGGTAGGCGTGCACAACATCAGGCAAAAGCACCGGCTCCTCAGTCTCGCAAACAACCCCGATCTTCCGCGGACACCGCGTATGAAACACGCAACCGCTAGGCACCGCCGACGCACTCGGGATCTCCCCCTCCAACCTGATCCGCGCCCCATCCGCCAACGAAGGAACCGCCGACAACAACGCCGCCGTATACGGATGATGCGGGCCCGCAATCACCGCCTCGGCCGGCCCAATCTCCATGATCCGGCCGAGATACATCACCGCAATCCGGTCCGCCAAATACCGCACCACGTTCAAATCATGCGAAATGAAAACGTAACTCACCTGCTCCCGCCGCTGCAGATCAGCCAGCAAATTCAAAATCGCCGCCTGCACGGAAACATCCAGCGCGGAGGTCGGCTCATCGCAAATCACCACGCGCGGCCCACCCGCAAACGCACGCGCAATCGCCACACGCTGCTTCAACCCGCCCGATAGCGCCCGCGGCCGCATCGCCAGATGCGCAGGCCCAAGCCGCACACCATCAGCCAGCGCCGAAAGCCGCGCGGCCAGCGCCCCACCCGAAAGCCGCGCCAGATGCCGCAACGGCCGCCGCAAAATATGCCGCACCGTATGCGCCCGGTTCAGCGCCGAATCCGGATGCTGAAACACAATCTGCACCGCACGCCGATGCACCCGCGACCGCGCCTTTACCGAGGGCGCCATCACAGCCCCATCCAGCAAAATCCGCCCCCCCGGATCAGGCGCCACCAGCCCCAGCAACAGCCGCGCCAGCGTCGTTTTGCCGCTGCCCGATTCCCCCACCAGCCCCAGCGTCTCCCCCGCCGCCAGCGTGAAAGAAATGTCGCTCACCGCCCGAATTGTGCCGCCCCCCGGCGGACGATACGTCTTGCACACATGTTCTACCCGCAATACCGGGTCTGCCGAAACGGCGTCTTGCGCCGCCGGCGCAAGCTGATCGCCCGCCAATGGAAATGGCGGGGTGAAATGACACAGCGCCCGATGACCAGCCACATCACGCATCGGCGGCGGCGTCGTCCTGCAAACCTCCTGCACCGCATCACAGCGGGCCGCGAATACACAAGCCACATGCCGGCTGCCCGGCGGCGGAAGCTGGCCGGGGATGGTCTGCAACAGCCCATCCTGCTTGCGCTGGCCCCCCTGCGGCAGGCACCGCAGCAGCCGCGCCGTATACGGGTGGCTGGGGCGCGCCAGCACATCGGCGGCCGGGCCCTCCTCCACCAGCGTGCCCGCATACAACACACCGATCCGGTCGCACATGCGCCCCACCATCGGCAGATTATGGCTGATCAACAAAACCGCGGTGCCGGACTCACGCCGCAACGCATCCACCAAATCCAGCACCTCGGCTTCCACCGTGGCGTCCAAACCCGTCGTCGGCTCATCCAAAATCAGCAGCGCCGGGTCCTTGGCCAGCGCCATGGCGATCACCACGCGCTGCTGCATGCCGCCGGAAAGCTCATGCGGATACGCCGCCATAATACGCGCGGGTGCTGCAATCTGCACCTTCGCCAGCATCGCCTCCGCCCGCGCCCGCGGATTGGCGGCACCAATCACGGTGAACGCCTCCATCACCTGCGCGCCAACCGTCAACGTCGGGTTCAACGCCCGGCTGGGGTCCTGATACACCATCGAAACCCGCGTGGCCCATAACTGCCGCAAGCCGGCCGCACCCAGCGCCAGCACATCCTGCCCGGCAATGTGAATGCTGCCCCCGGTCATCCGCCCCGCCCGCGGCAACGCCCTTAACGCGGCAAACGCAGCGGTGGACTTGCCGCAGCCGGATTCACCAACCAACCCCACACACTCGCCGGCCGCAACGGACAACGACACGTCGCGCAATACAGCGGAAGACCCGTAGGACACGGACAGCGACGAGAAAGACAAGGCCAGGGGGGCGCTGCCCCCCTGGACCCCCCGCTGGGGCCGAAAGGCCCCAGACCCCAATTCCAGGACTTTCATGAGGAGAGGGCGCTTTGCAGGCCCTCGGCCAACAAATTCACACCGATCACCAGGGAGGCTGTGGCCATAGCGGCAAACCCGACCGTCCACCAATAACCGCCAACAATCAGGCCGTAATTCTCCGCAATCGCCAACCCCCAGTCCGGCGACGGCGGCTGAATGCCGAAACCCAAAAAGCTCAGAGAAGCTATGGTGAAAATGGCATAGCCCAAACGGACGGTCACCTCCACCAGGATCGGCGGAAGAATGTTGGGCAAAATCTCCACGAACATGATGTGCAGCGCACCCTCATCACGCAATTGCGCCGCCGCCATATAATCCAGCGCGCATTCCGCAAGCACCGCGCTGCGCACCGTGCGCGCGATAATCGGCGTGAACACCAACGCAATCACCACCATCACGTTGATCGAGGATGGGCCGAGCGCCACCAGCACCAGCAACGCCACCACAATCAGCGGCAGCGCGAGGATCACCTCTATCAGCCGGCTGAGCACATTATCCACCCACCCCCCGGCATACCCCGCAATCAACCCCAGCGTGGTCCCGCAGATCGTCGCCAGCAGCGTCGCCGCCGGCGCCACGGAAAGGATCGGCCGCGCACCGGCAATGATGCGGGAAAAGATGTCCCGGCCGATCTGATCGGTACCAAACCAATGCGCCGCGGATGGCGGCGCCAGCGCGTTCATCAGATCGTCCCGATACGGGCTGTAAGGCACAAGAAAGCGGCCGAAGACCGCACACATCGCCCAGAACAGCAGAATGAAAAAGCCGATGATAAACCCGGGCGATTGCAACAGCCGCGTCACGTGTCGCGGCATCCGCCACGGCACGGCCTGATCGATCGGGGCTTGCCGAACGCTCATCGGCGGCTCATCGCCACGCGCGGATCAAGCACGCCGATCAGCAGATCCGCCGCCACGTTGGAAAGCACATAGGCGGCGCCGACCACCAAAATACCAGCCTCCAGCATCGGAAAATCCTTGTCGCGCGCCGCGGTCAGAATAAGGCTGCCAATGCCCTGGTAGCGGAACAACGTTTCCACCACCACCAGGCCGCCGATCAGATAACTCGTCTGCGTCGCCACCACCGTAATGGTCGGCAGCAATGCGTTGCGCAGCACGTGCCGCAACAGCACCTGCGCCGGGCTGATGCCTTTCAGCCGCGCGGTGCGCGTGTAGTCGGATTCCAGCGCGCCGATCATCCCCGCCCGCGCAATGCGCGCGATATAGCCGAACAACAGCAGCACCAGCGGCAGCGCCGGCAGGATCAGGTGGCGCGCCTGTTCCAGCACCCCGGTGCCGGGCCGCGTATTGGCGCTGATCGGCAACCAGCGCAGCCACACGCCCAGGATCAGGATCAGAATAATGCCCGATACGAATTCCGGCACGATCGTCAGCGAAAGCCCACCCAGCGTGATCACCCTGTCCTGCCACGTCCCCACACGCAGCGCCGCATACACGCCGGCGGCGATAGCGGCGGGCACCACGATCACCGCCGCCATGGCCGCCAGCGCCAGGGATTTCAGCAGCGCATGGCCGATGAAAGGCGCCACCGGACTGCGAAAGGCATAGGATTGCCCCATATCGCCGCGCAGCAGATTGCCGATCCAGTGCAGATACATCGTCAGCGCCGGCTGATCGGTGCCCAGCTGGTGGTTCAGCGCCGCCACCGCCCGCGCATCCGCCAGCGGCCCCAATATGCTGCGCCCCACATCCCCCGGCAGCAACTGCCCCGCCGCAAACACCACCGCGCTGAGCAGCAGCAGCGTCACCGCGCTCAAGCTCAGCCTCTTGATCAGAAGACGCGCATTCACCGTGCCGGCTTCCCTACGGGTGTTACACCTCTTGTCGCTCATACGCGGCGCAGGGCAAGCGGGGGAAGGGAAGAAAGCCGTTCTTTTTTGAAAAAAAGAACCAAAAAACTTTTGACCATGGCGCGCGCTGCCGGCTCGGTCCGCGACAGCACAGTCAAAAGTCTTTTGCTTCTTTTCTTCAGAAAAGAAGGCCTTTTCTTCTTACCCCCCCACCGCCACAAACGTCTCCACAGGCGACGTGAACAAATCCACAAACCCGGGCGCCATCGTAAAACCCCCCGGATCGTCCGTGATCACCTGCCCAAGCTGAGACCGGTGGCACGCAATCGCCCGGCGCTTGGCAGCCACCTGCGCGGAGATATCAAGGCGAAAGCCGCTGATCGGATCGGCAGGCAGCAGCCGCCGCCCCGGCAAGGTCCAGCCCCACACCGGATATTCGAACAGGGGCGCACCCGCCAGCGCCGCGGCGCGACGGGCCAGGATGCTGCACGCCAGATGGTCGCCATGCGGATCGTGCCGCCAGGCGCTGAACACCATCCGCGCGCCGCACCGCGCGGCATGCGCGGCAATTGCCGCCGCCGCCCGCTCCGCCGCCGGGCCGGCCTTGGGCGCGCGCGTATCCCGCAGGCCCAAAAACGCCACCCGGTCCGGTCCCACCCCCAAAACCCGCGCCGCCTCGCGGCTTTCGCCCTCGCGTACCCGCCGCAGGCGCGGCGCGGGATAGGCGGCGGAGTTGGGATGCGATCCGGTGCCATCCGTCAGCACCAGCACATGCACGCTTTGCCCCGCCGCGGCCGCTTGCGCCATCAGCCCGCCGCAGCCCAGCGTCTCATCATCGGGATGCGGCGCCAGCACCAGCAGCGCCGCGCCCCCGGTCACCGCCTCCAGCGGCCGCACCGGCAATTCCCGCAAGGCCGCGTGCACCCGCGCGGCGCTCACCAGCCGGGGCGGGATCACGCCCGGCGCGCGGATACCGCCACCGCCCCCAGATAGCATCCCCCGCTCAGCGCGCTGATCCAAAAACTGCTGGGCCAGTCTGTCACATAGGCCAGCGCCACGCCCACAAGCGCCTGCGCCCCCGCCAGGGCGATCGACAGCGAAAACCCCGTGCCCACGCGCGTGCACAGCCGCAGTGCCGCCGCCGCCGGCCCCACCAGCAGCGTAAACACCAGCAGCACGCCCACCACCTGCACCGCCTCGGCCACCGCCACCCCGGCCAGCGCCAGAAACAGGATGGAGAGCAGCCGCAGATCGGCCCCCTGCGCCTCGGCCAGCTCCGGCCCCAGCGTCGCGAACAGCAGCTTCCGCGCCATCAGCCCCAGCGCCGCCAGGCAAACCCCGCAGCACCCCGCCATGCGCCACAGCGTGGCCGCATCCACACCGAGAACATTGCCGAACAGCAATGCATTCGCCTGCCCGGCCCCGCTGGTGAAAAAATTCAGGAACAGCACGCCAAACCCCAGCGCCACCGCCAGCACCATCCCCACCGCCACGTCGCGTTCGGCCAGCCTCTCGCCCAGCGCGCCCATCAGCGCGCCGCCGGCAACCGTCACCGCCATCAGCCCCCAGAACGGGGAGACGCCAGCCAGCACCGCGCCGGTGGCCCCCGCGAAGCCCACGTGCCCCAACGCATGACCCGCAAAGCTCTGCTGCCGCAACACCAGAAAATACCCCACCGCGCCGCACGCCAGCGCCACGATGGCGGCGGCCGCGAACGCGTTCTGCATGAAGTCATACGCGAACATGGCGCTCCCGTTCGCTCGCCGGAATCCCCTGGCGTGCCGCCTGTAGCTCGCCGGCCACAACAAAGATCCGCCCCTGCGCGCGCACCACCTCCACGGGCGATCCATACAGGCGCGACAGCACCGGGCCCCTCACCACCTCATCCACGCTCCCCAGCGCCGCATGGCCGCCACCCAGATACAGCACCTCGTCCAGCGCCCCCAGCAGCGGGTTGAGATCATGTGCGGAAAACAGCACCGTGATCCCCAGGCTGNNGGTTCATCCAGCAGCAGCAGGCGTGGCTGGCCCAGCAGCGCCTGCGCCAGCATCAGCCGCTGCCGCTCGCCGCCCGAAAGCGCCCCCACCGGCCGATCCGCATAGGCGCCCGCATCCACCAGCCCGATCACCCGCGCCACATCCGCGCGCTGCGCCGCGTTGGACACAGCCAGACCCCAGCCGATGCCACCTGCCGCCGCGGCAATGAACGCCCGCCCGCTCAGCCGCAGATCGGTCAGCCCCGCGCGCGCCTGCGGCATATACCCGATCGCCCGATGGCCCCGCTCGGCCGGCCGGCCAAAAATCGCGATTTGCCCGGTGCTCGGCCGCACCAGCCCCAATATCGCCCGCATCAGCGTGGTCTTGCCGGCGCCATTGCCACCCAGCACGCCCACGAACACCCCCTGCCCCACGGCCAGATCCAGATCCCGCAGCACGGTCCGCCCGCCCAGACGCAGCGTTACCCCCTCCAGGCGCAGCACGCTCATGAATGCGGTGCCGCGAGCGCGGCCTCCAGGCTTGCGAGTTCCCCACCGATCCACGCCTGCGCCGACTGCCCCTGCGGCAGCGTTTCGGTAATGCCCACCACCGCAATCCCCGCCTCCCGCGCGATCGCCGCCAGCCGCAGCGCGGCCGGATCGCTGGCCTGGCTATTGGTGATCAGCGCGCGCGCCCGGTGCGCCCGCAGATCCTCCTCCATCGCCGCCACATCGCCCGCGCGCGGCTCGGTGCCGTTCATCACCGCCAGGCCAAAGCGGGGATGCAGGTCCACCAGCCCAAGTGCTGCCAGCATCGGGCCGAACACCGGCTCCGTGGCGGCCACCTTCATGCCGGCGAATTTCGCATGCAGCGCCGCGATGCGCTGGTTCAGCACGGCAAAGGCCGCCAGTGTCCCCCGCAACCGCTCCGCCAACCCCGCTTGCGCGGACGGATCATCCCGGCAGAGCTGTGCATACACCGCTTCCGCCACCGCCGGCAGTGCCGCCGGATCGTACCACAGATGCGGATTATCCCCCGGCTGCCGGTGCAGCAGCGCCGCCACCACGATCACGCTGCCCGCCGGCCGCGGCGAGACCGAAACCAGCCGCGCCATCCACGGATCGTAGCCGATGCCGTTTTCGATCACGATGGCAGCCCCCGCCACCGCGCGGGCGACCGACGGCGCGGGTTCGAACATATGCGGATCGCTCGCGGGGTTGGTCAGTATGGCGGCAACCACCGCGTCCGGCCCCGCCACCTGCCGCGCCACATCCGCATACACGCCTTCCGCCGCCACAATGGCCAGCGGCGCGGCCTGGCACGCCGGCGCGGCCGCAAGCAGCATGGCGATGACCAGCCGAAAACCCATCCTACGCCCCACAGCGAACAGATACGCTATAACGTAACGCCCGCCCGGCAGAAAGGGTGCAGCCCAGGCCGCGGAATGCTATAAAGCCGCCATGAGCACAGCCCTGCATCACCCGCATATGACGCGCGACGCCTTCTTCGCCTGGGCCGAAGCCCGCGACGGCCGCACCGAATTCGACGGCTTGCAGCCCGTGGCTATGACCGGCGGAACACGCGACCATGCGCGCAGAACGGGCAACGTTGCCCTTGCACGCCACACCCGCCGGCGCGGCTCCCCATGCGAAGCGCTGGCAGTCGGTGCCGGCGTCGCCACCATCGGCGACGCGGCCCGCTACCCAGACGTGCTCGGCACCACCGACGCCGCCTGATGCCCGCCCTCGCCCACCACGCGCCGGCCGCCGAGCTCGCCGACCGCCTCACCCGCGCCGAAGCCGCCTGCGCCCAGCGCGGCGCGCGCCTCACCGACATCCGCCGCACTGTCCTGGAACTGATCCTGCAAGCCGGCGAACCCATCGGCGCCTACGCCCTGCTCGATCGCCTGAAGGACAAGAGCGGCCAGGGCAAACCCCCCACCGTCTACCGCGCGCTGGATTTTCTGCTCGCCCAAGGCCTGATCCACCGCGTGGAGCGCCTCAACGCCTTCGTCGGCTGCCACGAGGAAGCCGACCACCCCCACCCCGTCCAATTCCTCATCTGCGGCGAATGCGGCAACGTGGCCGAGTTCGAAGACCAAGCCATCGGCACCGCCGTCGCCACCATCGCCTCCCGCAGCGGCTTCGTGGTGAAACGCTCAATCGTCGAGGTCGAGGGGGTATGCGCGGAATGTGCCACGCTGGCAGCCGGCTAAGTTTCCACTCTGCCCCAAGCCGTAGTATATTATTCCTCCAGGGATCGAACAAGTTCGTAGCCGCGTATCAATGGAGGTCGAATTGAGCACCATGGAGGCCGAGCTATTCGACGCCTTCCGCTCAATCGGCGTGACAGACGATCGGGCGAGCGCCGATGCCCAGGCGCTATCGCGCAGCGGCGCGGATATGCGTGCCGCGACATCCGACATCCGCGAGGAGCTTCTCCGCCAGAAACGCGATATCATCGCCGTCAAAGGCGACCTTACCCTGCTGAAATGGATGGTCGGCTCCGTCGTTGCCATGACCCTTCCCATCCTGCTGACGCTTTTCCTGCGATAGCGCGCACGTCCTGGGTCGTTACATGTCCCAACAGCAAGCGGGTGAAAGCGGTAGGGTGCAGTGCGCTTTGGCACTGCACCATCTCGCCGCTCCGCATAACGGTGTAATGCAAAGAGGCATTGCACCCTACGAGACTTGCCCGCGTTGATCGGCAGGCCTAGCCAAGATTTCACAGCCAAGACAGCCAAGGGAAAATTTGTCCGGCAAGCACCGCAAAATCAAGCAGCAGTCATAATAATGTGGCGCCCTTGGCGTGCTTGGCGCCCGTGGCGTTAAGATTCCACAGGTCGACAAAGCGGCCAGATAGCTTGCGGACATGACAGGACAGGCAGCAAAAAAGCGTCCACGACGAAAAACGGCGCAGCCCCCCTTCGTGACAAACTTCGTGTCTTCGTGTCGTCGTGGTTAACCGTTCCTCGGTGCCGGCATCGGCATCTGCCTACCCGCCCTACTACCCCTACAACTACCCCTGGCTCTGGCTCTGCCCCTGCCCCATCTCCGGCTTGCGCCAGAACGACTGCGCCATCGCGTTCTGCAACCCAATAAACTGCAACTGCACCCAATCCAAAAACTCGTGCAATCCCCGCGCCAGAATCTGATCGATCGTCTGATCCATCAACGCCGCCCGCAACTCGTCCAGCCGCTCCTGCGCCGCATACGCGCCCCTCAGCCCATACCCCGAACTCAACTGCGAGAGATAAATCTCGATCTGCCGCACGCACAAAGTCACCGATCGCGGAAACGAATGGTTCATCAACAAAAACCCCGCAACCGATGCCGGCGTCATGTAGCTCGGATTGATCCGCCGATACGCCTGATACCCCGAAGCCGCCCGCAGCAGCGCATGCCACTGGCTGATATCGATCGCACTGCCCACATCCTCCGCCGAGGGCAGCAGCGTATGATATTTTATGTCCACCAGCCGCGACGTCTGGTCCCCACGCTCGATAAACTTGCCGATACAGTAGAACGCAAAACTCTGGTCGCGATAAAACGTGCCGTCCGTAATCCCGGCATGCGCCTGGCACTGCTCCTTCAAATACGCACACAACCCCGAAACGCGCGAAGGCGCCGCATCCGCCGCCGTCAGCCCGCGCACGCGATTATAGAAAACATTGATCTGGCTCCACATCTCCGTGGAAATCAGCGGCCGCAACGTGCGCGCATTCTCCCGCGCCGCGAATAGCGAGGATAGGATGGATGTCGGGTTCTCCCGGTCCACCAGATAAAATTCCGCCACATTCTCGGCATTCGCCGTGCCGTATTTCTCCGTAAACCTTGCCTCATCGGCATTGATCTGAATCACCGATCGCCAGCCCGACTGATCCACCCCATGGCGCACGAACGTATCCGTCACATCCAGGATGCGCGCCAGGTTCTCCACCCGCTCCATATACCGCGCCAGCCAGAACAGCGCCTCCGCATAGCGCGAAAGCAGCAGCGGAATACGGCGCTGACCCTCAACAAGGTCGGCACCCGTGCTGGTATAGGCCGGGTTCATTCCAGCACCCACGTGTCTTTCGATCCGCCCCCCTGCGACGAATTCACCACCAGCGAACCTTCCCGCAGCGCCACCCGCGTCAACCCCCCCGGCAAAACCCATGTCTTGCGCCCGGTAATCGCGAACGGCCGCAAATCCACATGCCGCGGCAGCAAATGCTCGCCCGCCAGCGTGGGCGAAACCGAAAGGCTGATCATCGGCTGGCTGATGTAATTGCCGGGATTATCCAAAAGCTGCGCCCGGAACGCGGCAATCTCATCCCGCGTCGCGTGCGGCCCGATGATCAGCCCATACCCGCCCGATTCCCCCACCGGCTTCACCACCAGCTTCTCCAGATTATCCAGCGTATACTGCAAACCTTCCGGCTCCGCGCAGATATGCGTCTCCACGTTCGCAAGCACCGCGTCCTCGCCGAGATAATACCGGATGATCCGTGGCATATACGCGTAAATGGCCTTGTCGTCGGCAACCCCCGTACCTACCGCATTGGCGATCGCCACGCGCCCCTTTCGCCACACATCTATCAAGCCCCGCACGCCCAGCGTGCTATCAGGCCGGAACACCGCGGGATCGAGAAAATCATCGTTCAGCCGGCGATAAATCGAATGCACCGGCGCCAGGCCGGCCGTGGTGCGCATCCACACCTGGCCATCCTCCACCACCAGGTCATTACCCTCCACCANNTAGATGCCGGGGGAAAGCAGAACCACCTGCGGATCGATCACATGCGCCGGCGCAATCTCCGCCAGCGCCGCCTGCAACATCATCCCGTAACTGCCCACCGGACGCACCGCGATCCCGTCCATCAGATCAGGGAAAATCCGCCGCATCATGTTGCGGTTCTCGATCACATAGGAAACGCCGGAAGGCGTGCGCGCATTATCCTCCAGCACCAGAAACTCGCCGCGCTCATCGCGGATAATGTCCACGCCGCACACATGCACATAGGTGCCCAAAGGCACATCCAGCCCCACCATCTCGGGGCGGAAATTGGCATTCCCCAGCACAAGTGCGGCCGGCACCACACCATCCCTGAGGATCTTCTGATCGTGATACACATCCCAGATGAAGGCGTTCAGCGCCGCCACACGCTGCCGCACGCCACGCTCCAGCACATCCCACTCACGCGACGTCAACACGCGCGGGATCAGATCGAACGGCAAAATCCGGTCGATCGCATCCTTGTCGGAATACACCGTGAAGGTGATGCCCTGGTTGAACAGCTCGATCTCGGCAATCTCCGCCCGGCGGCACAACTCCGCCGGATCCATCTGCGAAAGCCGGCTCGCAATCAGCGCCACCGCGGGATCATGCGACGCACAATCCATCAACTCGCAGAAAAACTTACCCTTGTCGTAACCGTCCAGAAGACCGTGCAAATGTTTCCCTCCTAGAGCGGGATAGACCAAGCAAAAGAAAGGCCAGAAGGAAGGAAGCTGTTCTTTTTTGAAAAAAAGAACCAAAAAACTTTTGACCGTTCGCCCTCACCGGCGATCCGACACGCCGGCAACACGCGTACCTGAAGAAACAAAAGTTTTTTGGTTCTTTTTTTCAAAAAAGAACATCTTCCTTCCCTACGTGTTCCAAATCCACACTCACCGCCACCGTATGTTTCCCACCCCCCAGGATCACCCCGCAAATCGGGCTGACATCGCCATAATCCCGCCCCCATCCCAGCACCACATGCGCATCCGCCACCACAATGCCGTTGGTCGGGTCCACATCCACCCAGCCATCCTCCGGCCCCAGCCAGCACGCCACCCAGGCATGGCTCTGGTCGGCGCCGCGGCGGCGCGCCTGCCCCGGCGGCGGCTTGGTTTGTATGTAACCACTCACATACCGCGCCGGCAAACCTAAGCCCCGCAGCCCGGCAATCATCAGATGGGAAAAATCCTGGCACACGCCCGCACGCTGCGCCATCACCTGCCGAACCGGCGTGTTCACCGTCGTCACCCCGCCCTTGAACGCAAAATCCCGACCGATCCGCGCATTCAGATCCAGCACCCCCTCCAGCACAGTCCGGCCCGGCGGAAAGGACTCCGCGGCATAATCCCGCGCCTCCGGGATCGCCGCCACCATCGGGCTATCGAACAGGAACTCCGCCGCCTCATGCGCCGCCCCACCGGCAAACGCCGCGCGCGACACATCCTCCCACGCCGGCGTCCGCGCCGCCTCCGGCACAGCAGGGGGCCGCACATCCACCTCCGCCTCCAGCGTCACCTCGAAAGTCTCATGCGGCGTGTCCAGAAACATCCAGCACACCTCGTTGCCGAAACAATCCGTGCCGCTGCGGAAATCGCTTGGCCGAGGCTCCCGATTCAGCGCGGCGCTGATCACACGCTGCCGCGGCATCGCCCGCGGCAGCAGATGCAGCATATGCGCGCCCAGATCCACCTTGCTGCCATAGGCGTAGCTCGTCCGGTGGCTCACCCGATAGATCATTGCAGCCCATCCGTGAACGTCGCCGGCAAAAGCGCGAAATATTGCCGCATCACCGCATCCGACACGGCAGCCACCTGGCCAGCGATCGTCCGCAGCCGCGGCGCCAGCCGCGCCGCCAGCGCTGCCTGATCCTCCGCCGCCACCAGCTCCGCCACGATCAGCCGCGTCTCCGCAACCGGATCGTCCAGCATCGCCGCCAGCGGCGCTGCCTCGCCGCCGCCTAAGGTTGCAAGTGTGGACCGCGCCGTCACCAACTGAAAGCCAAGCCCGCGCGGATTGCCTTCGTCGGCCACCACCAGGTCGATCACCGGCGCCGGCTGCACCGCCGTCAGATACCGCGCCCGATAGGTCAGCGCGCTGTCGCACAGTTCCAGCGCCAGCGAGAGCCCCGCCTCGATCCGCTCCGGCCTCTGGTCGATCGCCTGCGCCAGTTGAGCCGCCACCGATTGCGCCCGCTCGATCCGCCGCCCCAGATCCAGAAACAGCCGCCCGCCGCCGCGCACCATGTTCTCCGCCGCGTAGCCGCTGACGGTGGCACAGAATTGCAGCACCTGGCCGCAGAAATCCGACATCAACCCCACGCCCACCGCCCGCTGCCCCGGCCGCAGCAGCAGCCGGTTGCCCTTCAGCCGGCGCAGATCATAGGCGATCGTCGCGTGCATTTCGCCGCTCAGCCTGTCCCGCAGCGTATCGGCCAGATCCCGCACCCGCCCCGTCAGCCGCGCCACGATCCCCGTATCGCGCGCTAGCGCCCGCAGCAGCAGATCGGCCAGTTGCGCCGTGCTGGCGCCGGAGGCCAGTTCCTCGCTCACCACCCCGGCTTCCGCCAGGCACGCGATCAGCGTTGCCATATCCGGCATATCCCGCGGCAGCAGCGTGCCGCGGCCGAGCCGGCCCAGCACCAGCCGGGTCAGCCGTGCCGCATTCTCCAGCCGTTCCATGTAGCGGCCGAGCCAGTAAAAATTATCAGCAACGCGGCTCGGCAGATCCCCGGCCATGCGCCGGATCGCCAGCGGCGGCAGAGCCAGATTGGCCGGGCCGTAAATATCAAAACCTTCTTCCTGGAGTACCCACACATCCTTGCACAGGGCGTTATGCGGCAGCCTTCCCGCCAGCGTCGCCGGCTGCGGCTTGGCGGCCGGGTCGCCCTGGGGCCCCGGCGAGAGCACACGCGCCAGCCCGCCCGGAAACGGCCGCCAGGCCATCCCGTCGAACACCAAAAACAGCCGCAGCGCCACCGGCCGCGGGTCCAGCGTCTCCCCCCGCCCCGCGCAGGGCGCGAAGCTCGGAACCGGCGGCGCCTGGGCTGCGAAAGCCCAGGGTTTTTCGGCAATCCGCGCCCGCAGGCTCTCCAGATCGCCATCCGACATCTCGGCCAAACTCTCCGGCGCCACGCCACACTCCGTCGCGGAGAGGATGTGCCACGCGGAAAAATCAGCCTCCACCTGCAGGCGGGAAGCCGGATCGCCCAGCCACATGGTAGGCTGGCCTGGCAGCGCCAGCTCCTCGCCCGTTAGCGTGCGAGCCAGCGCCGGGAGAAAGGCCGCCAGCCCCGGCGCCTCCGCATAGCCGGCCCCGGGCGCATTGAGGATCTGCACGCTGCCATCGCGCCAGGTGGTCAGCAGCCCCGGCGTGCCGCGCCCCGCCTCATGCGTCAGCTCCAGCGGATCGATGGCCGCGCCGGTCTGGCGGCGCAGCAGCACATGGATCGGCTGCAAGCCCCGCAGAGTCTTGATCCACAGCGCGCCATCCCGAACGGTGAGATCACCGTCCTCCACCAGCGCGCATCCCAGCGCGCGGGCCAGAACCACATGCTCGAACCAGCGCGGATCGGTATGCCCCGGCGTCAGAAGCGCCAGGCCGGGGTTGCCCTGCCCCTGCGGCGCCATCCGCTGCAAACTATCCTGCCAGGCATCGAAAAACGGGCGAAGCTGCGTCACCTCCACGCTGCGGAACAGCTCCGGCAGCACGCGCGCCATGATCCGGCGGTTCTCCGCCGCATAGGCCAGCCCCGCCGGCTCGCCCGTGCGGTCCGCCAGCACGCACCAATTCCCGTCCGGCCCGCGGATCAGATCGGCGGCATACAGATTGATCTGCCGCCCCGGTGGCGGCCCATCCGGCACCGTGGTGCGGCATGCGCGCAGATAGGCCTGGCTGCCATACACCAGCGCCGGCGGCAGATGCCCCTCGGCCAGCAGCCTCCGCGGCCCATAGAGATCGCCGAGAATACGCTCCAGCAGCTCCGCGCGCTGCGCCAGACCATTCGCCAGCGCCGAAAACTCCGCCTCCGTCAGCAGAAACGGGATCGGATCGCAGCGCCAGGTGCCCGAATTCGGCACGGTGAGCAGCGCCGCCGCACCCTCCTCCGCGCAGGTCCTATCCAGCTCCGCCGCGCGATCCCGCAACGCCGCGGTGCCCATCCCCAGCAACGTCCCAAGCATGCGCCGCCACGGGCCCCGCAGACGGCCCGCAGGGTCGAGAAGTTCGTCATGGGCCTGCTGCGANNCGAAACTTAACCCAAAAACCGTCAACTCGCTTCCGCCGAGCATCATCCATTCTACCGATCCCAATACCACACCAGCTCGACGGAAGCTTCCACACGCGACCTCTCTTGGCGTTCTTGGCGTCTTGGCGGTGAATTCCCC
>PKZM01000213.1 GCA_003133065.1 Acetobacteraceae bacterium | reverse complement strand
GCACCACCACCACCACCACCCTCACCGTGCCGCACCGCCCGGCACCGCTCACCCTGCACATGCTCTGCCCGGCCACACCGCCCGCGGCCATTGTGCTGTTCTCCCATGGGGACAAACTCTCCCCCGCCGACTACGCCCCGCTTCTGCANNGCCGCCGCCCAGCCCGCCGCCGCGCCCATCCGCCTCGCCGGCCATTCCTTCGGCGCCCACACCGTATCCCTGCTGCTCGGCGCCCGTCCCACCCATGTGGCCAGCCCCACCCTTGCCCTCCCGCAGGCCGATGCTGGCGTTCTGCTCACCCCGCCGGGCGATGGCAGCCCCGAAAGCCTCTCGCCGGACTGGCGCGGGCGCGCCTACCTCCTTTTGGATATCGCCGGCCGCCGCCCCTGCCTCATTCTCGCCGGCGGCCGGGATGCATCCCCCATCACGAGCCCCCTCTGGCGCTGGCCCGCACGCCCGCTCCCCCCAGGCCCTGCTGCCTGCGCGCCGCCGCGCGCTGTCCTCGCCCTCGCCCCGGCCGGCGACCACTATCTCGGCGGCATCGCCACGGGCCGAGGCACGGCCGATCCCGCCCTGTTCGCCGCCATNNACCCGTCGGATAAAGATGCTCGCTAAAACAAAGACCTAGAGCATTTTCCGGCCGCCTACCCAAAGTCGAGTGGGTCGGAAAATGCTCTAGACAAGGGCCTTCCCAGAACCCGTCATGGGGAGGCCAAGCGCGACCAAGCTAAACCAGCGCCGCCTCCACGGACACGAATCGTGATCCGGCCACCGGAGTGCCCGCGTCCAGGACCCAGCCGGACTCTATTTCGTGGAACCCGGCCGCGGCAAAAAGCCCTCTGCACGGCTGGTTCGCATCAGTTGTCGTCAGAACGGCACGCACGCGCTCTGCGCCCTGCTCGCGCAACCAGGTCACCAGCGCCTGCATCACGGCCTGCTCCACCCCAAGCCCGAATACCCTGCACGACATCACCCATTGCTGGATCTCTCCCGCGCGAACCATCACCACCCCGACCAGCCCATAGGGCGTATAGCGGTCCTGCACATCGTAAACCGCAAACACCCCGCCATCGCGCAGGAACGCCGCACACCCGTCCGCGGTCCAGCGCACACCTGTCGTGTTGAACTGATTGGTCTTGTTGATCAGCTCCAGTACTCTGGCAAATCTTACGTCCTCGACGGATCGAAGAAGCGAAAGCTGCAACCGCACGTTCTGCTGCTGCGCGAACTCCTCCGCCGTCAGCGTGGCCCGCTCGGCCTCACGCTGTACCTGAGCCTGTACCATCTCAGTCCGCTGCGCAGACTCCGCCGTCACCGACACAACCTGCATCTCCGGGGCAAGCAGCAGAATCCGCCGCCACACGAAGGGATTGCCGCCCAGAACACGTATATCGGGAAAAGCCGCGGTCATTTGCGCGCGCTCGGCCGGATTATCGTCAATGAACAAAACGTTGCGCGGCAGAAGGTTAACCGCCGCCAGGATCTCCCGCATATTCTCCCGCTTGGGCCGCCAGTTGATACGCACGGCGGCAAAGTCATCCAGCTTCAGCCGCCGGCCAAATATCTCGCCCCAAATCTGCCTTATCCGCGTTTCATCATTCTTGCTGACGATCGCGAGCAGAATACCGCGGGCCTTCAGCACGTGCAGCGCCTCGATCAGGCCCATCGGGTAGCCCTCGATCATATGCGGCCCGATATCGGAGCTGTCGCCGCTCACCCCCCGCCACAGCGTATCGTCCAGGTCCACCGCCACCAGTTTCACGGAATCAATCTGGCGGATGGTGCGCATCATGGCACGCAGTTCGGCAAATACAGCCGCGCGCATAACGCCATTCGGCTGCACGTCATAAATGTTGGATACGGGGCCGACAGGTTCCATACGCCCGTCCACACGCGCATGTGGTTTCAGCCGGGCACTGTGATTGGTGCCCAGCACCAGGTCATCCTGAACGAACCGCCGTCCGAATGACGCGGCAATGCGGTCCAAGTCGAGAACATAACAGTTCGGCTGGCCACGGGCGAGGCGCTCGAGTTCCTCGTTCAGCCGCATGACGTAGTATTCCAGATTGCCGAGGCTAAAGCGGGGGGTGAAGCGGCTCATGCGATTGAATTGCGGTTGTGGGAAGTTGATCACGAATGTGGGCAGGCCAGGGACCAGGCTCGATCCAATGGCCGCCTGAAAATATCGCCCCATCATGGCAATCGACTGCCGGAATATCGCTTCCTGCCGGGTGGGGGTCGCCGCCGCCAACTCCGCCAACAGCGCATCCGGCAGCAAGGGCCGCAACGCCAATTGCAACACCTGGCAGTCATAGCTGTCGGCCCCCGCCTTCGGCGGCGACGGCATGTTTGCCGAAAACCCAGACAGCAGGAAATCGACAGTCACGCCGTTCGTATCGTGTCCGGCCTCACCAAAAAGGTCCTGCAACAGGCACGACCCAACCGCCAGAAGCCGTAAAGGCTCCGGCGCGGTCCGGCTCAGGTCTCCAGGCGCCAGGAAGGCAATCTGGTCGACATGAGAGGCGGTATCTTCAGCAGGGCCGTCACCGGTATCGGCGGGTACAGGCTGCTTGGGCGCGCGAGGCGCATAACGCTCGCCACCCGCGCCACTTTGACGATGATCGCCAGAAAGTGCCGTGAAAGCGTCGGCCGCCCCTGATCCCAGGTGCTGTTTCGGGAAAGCTTGGCGCTGTTGCCAGAACCGCCAGCCCGCCAAAACTACCCCCATCAACTTGGTTACACCCATCTTGCCCCGAGCCGGCGCCGGCAGAAGGCCCCCGTAGCCCGAGTTTTGGCAGAAACACCATGCGGCGGCCACCCAGCATAGCGCGCGCGCCCGTCGCGAAAGCCGTCCTCGCCCATCCCCTCAAAAATTAATATTGACAATATTCGTCACCTTGGCTAACATCCGCCGCATGCAAACAAACCCCCGCATCCTCCGCGCCGAGGCCGATAAATTCGATCGCCAACAGCGCTTCCCCACCGAACGTGATCGCCAGCAGCGCGAACACATCCTCACCGTCGNNCCAGCAGCGCGAACACATCCTCAACGCCGCACAGTCGCTCCTGGCGCGCCACGGCAGCCACGCCATCAGCTTCGGCGCCATGGCCGCGGCCCTGAGGATGGCCCCGGCCACGCTCCGACGACACTTCATCGATCTGGATGCCCTGCTCGGCGACATCATCGGCCGCCATCTGATGGATATCTCCCGGCGCCTCGGCGAAATCCCCTTCAACGACCCGGATCGGTGCCGAAAACAGCGGGAGATCTACTTCACCTTCTGCCGCGGCGCCTTCGGCGGCC
>PKZM01000045.1 GCA_003133065.1 Acetobacteraceae bacterium | reverse complement strand
CGTGACAGGCCGGCGCTCTAACCAACTGAGCTACACCCGCTTCTTTCAGGCAGGCGCCGCTTCTACGGGGTCCCTCCACGCCAAGCACGCCCGCGACCATGGTGGGCGGTGACGGGATCGAACCGCCGGCCAACTCGGTGTAAACGAGCCGCTCTACCGCTGAGCTAACCGCCCCTGCGCCGCTGTGTAGCGCAGGGGCGGCCCCGGCTCAATGCAACACGCTCAATGCGGCAGGGATGCGGTGGCGGGCGCCACGGGCGGCGGTGTGATCGGCTCGGGCGGTTCTTCCCACTCGATCGCATCCGGTTTGCGCACCAGGGCCTGGCCGATCACGTCATCCACGTGGCTGACCGGGATCAGGGTCAGGGCACGTTTGACGTTGTCGGGGATCTCGGCCAGGTCCTTTTCGTTGTCCTTGGGGAAGAACACCGTGGTGATGCCGGCGCGCAGCGCCGCGAGCAGCTTCTCCTTCAGCCCGCCGATCGGCAGCACGCGGCCGCGCAGGGTGATTTCGCCGGTCATGGCCACGTCACGCCGCACCGCGATGCCGGTCAACACGCTGACGATGGACGTCGCCATCGCCACGCCGGCCGAGGGGCCATCCTTGGGGGTGGCGCCTTCGGGCACATGCACATGGATGTCGCGCTTTTCGAACAGCGTCGGCTTGATGCCGAAGCTGATCGAGCGGCTGCGCACGTAGGAGAGCGCGGCCGAGACACTTTCCTGCATCACCTCGCCCAGCTTGCCCGTGTGCTTGATGGAGCCTTTGCCGGGCACCATCACGCTTTCGATGGTGAGGATTTCACCGCCGACTTCGGTCCAGGCCAGGCCCGTGACCACGCCGACCATATCCTCACTCTCCGTCTCGCCATAGCGGAAGCGGCGGATCCCCGCGTATTTCTCCAGGTTCTTCAGCGTGATCGTGACTTTCTTGGATTTCTTGGTCACGATTTCCTTCACCGCCTTGCGCGCCAGATTGGCGAGTTCGCGCTCCAGGTTACGCACGCCGGCTTCGCGGGTGTAGGTGCGGATCAGGTCGCGCAAAGCCTCATCGGTCAGCGACCATTCCTCGGGCTTCAGCCCATGGGCCTCCCCCTGCTTGGCGATCAGATGGCGCCGCGCGATCTGCAGCTTCTCATCCTCGGTGTAGCCGGAGATGCGGATGATCTCCATGCGGTCCAGCAGCGGCTGGGGCATGCGCAGCGAGTTGGCGGTGGTGACGAACATCACATCCGACAGGTCGTAATCCACCTCCAGATAATGGTCGGCAAAGGTCGAATTCTGTTCGGGGTCCAGCACCTCCAGCAGGGCACTGGTCGGGTCGCCGCGCCAATCCTGGCCCAGCTTATCGATTTCATCCAGCAGGAACAGCGGGTTGCTGGTCTTGGCCTTCTTCATGCCCTGGATCACCTTGCCGGGCATGGAGCCGATATAGGTGCGCCGGTGGCCGCGGATTTCGGCTTCATCACGCACGCCGCCCAGCGACATGCGCACGAAGCTGCGGCCGGTGGCCGCCGCGATCGACTTGCCGAGCGAGGTCTTGCCCACGCCGGGCGGGCCGACCAGGCAGAGGATCGGGCCGCGGACCTTCGGGCTACGCGCCTGCACGGCCAGGTATTCGAGGATACGTTCCTTGACCTTCTCCAGGCCGAAATGGTCGGCATCGAGCACTTTTTCAGCCTCGATCACGTCATTGCGGACCTTGCTGCGCTTCTTCCAGGGGATCGAGAGGATCCAGTCCAGGTAGTTGCGCACGACCGTCGCTTCCGCGCTCATCGGGCTCATGGTGCGCAGTTTTTTCAGCTCCGAGAGGCATTTCTCGCGGGCTTCCTTGGTCAGCTTGGTCTTCTTGATCTTGTCCTCGAGTTCGGCGGTTTCATCCTTGCCGTCCTCGCCCTCGCCCAGCTCCTTCTGNNATGCGCTTTTCCACCTGCAGCACGCCGATTTCGGATTCCATGTGGCCGAACACGCGCTCCAGCCGCTCGCTGATGCGGGCGGTTTCCAGCAGCTCCTGCTTTTCGCTGATTTTCAGGTTCAGGTGGCTGGCAATGGTATCGGCGAGCTTGCTCGGTTCCTCGATCTGGTTGAGCGAGACCAGAACTTCCGGCGCGATCTTCTTGTTGAGTTTGATGTATTGCTCGAACTGGCCGACCACGGTGCGGCCCAGCGCCTCCAGTTCCTTGGGCTCGCCCTCCAGATCGGGCATTTCCTCGACATGCGCCTCGAAATAGGACTCAGTCTCCTTGAACGCGGACAGGCGCGCCCTGCGGCCGCCTTCGACCAGCACCTTGACGGTGCCATCCGGCAGCTTGAGCAGTTGCAGGATCGTGGAGACGGTGCCGACGCGGTAGATATCGTCGACCGAGGGGTCATCCTGGGCGGCGTTCTTCTGCGCGACGAGCAGGATCTGCTTGTCGTCCTTCATCACCGCCTCCAGCGCGCGCACGGATTTTTCCCGTCCGACGAAGAGCGGCACGATCATGTGCGGAAACACCACGATGTCGCGCAGCGGCAGTACAGCCAGGGTATCGCCGGCGGGCGGTTGTGCGGGCGCCGTTTTCTTCTGGCGGGGAATTTCGTTCAAAAAGACCTCCTGAAAGGACAGTCAGGCGCGAGTCGCCCAGTGTGGCACGCATCGCCCCTCAAGTAATGGGGTCTGGGGCCTTTCAGCCCCAGAGGGGTCGCCGCTTGGAAGATGGGGGCAGAGCCCCCAGCCGCCTGCATTGATATCGGTTGGCACGTCGGATTAACTACCCCGCCCCCTCGGCCCGCTCCTTCGCGCGTTCCTTGCTGTAGGTGTACAGCGGGTTCGCCCGGCCTTCGGCCACTTCGCGGTTGATCACCACCTCGTCCACGTTATCCAGCCCCGGCAGCTCAAACATGGTGGCGAGCAGAATGGACTCCATGATGGAGCGCAGGCCCCGCGCCCCCGTGCGCCGCGCGATGGCGCGGGTGGAGACGGATCTCAGCGCGTCGTCCGTAAAGCTGAGTTTAACCCCCTCCATCTCGAACAGCCGGCCATATTGTTTTACCAATGCGTTCTTGGGCTTGGTGAGGATTTCCATCAGGGCCGCTTCATCCAGATCCTCAAGGGTCGCCACCACGGGCAGGCGGCCGATGAATTCCGGGATCAGGCCGAAGCGGAGAAGGTCCTCCGGTTCCACGTCGCGCAGGATGGCGCCGGTACGCCGTTCATCCGGGTCGCGCACCTCGGCGCCGTAGCCGATGCCGGAACCTTTGCCGCGGGCGCCGATGATCTTCTCCAGGCCGGCGAAGGCGCCGCCGCAGATGAACAGGATGTTGGTGGTATC
>PKZM01000093.1 GCA_003133065.1 Acetobacteraceae bacterium | reverse complement strand
CCCTCCGCGGAGCGGCAAGAAGAAAAGACTCTTCTTTTTCTGAAGAAAAAGAAGCAAAAAGACTTTTGACTGATATGCCCAACTCACCAGGCGAGGGCCGGCATGACGAAGCTTGGGTCCAGATCGGTGGTGGCGTCGCCGGCGTGGATGCCGCCCAGAATCCACAGGCTGTCGATGCCCGCGCCGGCGGCGCCGGCGATGTCCGTGCGCAGGGAGTCGCCGATGGCGAGCACGCGGCCGGGGGGAAGGTTCAACATCTGCAACGCCATGGCGTAGATCGCGGGATCAGGCTTGCCGAGGGAGAACACGTTGCCGCCGTTGGCCGCGTAATGCTGGGCCAGCGTGCCGGCACAGAGCAGCCGCACATCGCCGCGCATGACCACGAGATCGGGATTGGCGCAGATCATGGGCAGACCAGCCGCAAGGCAGCGATCAAGTTCGGGGACAAAGGTCGAGAGGTCACGGGGATCATCGACATCGTCGTCCGGTCCGGTATTGAGCATGAAATCTGCGGCGGCGGGATCGGGCACGATGGTGAGGTCCAGCCCTTCCAGCACGTTGCGGTCGCGCATCGGGCCGAGATGGTAGACGCGTGCGCCCAGGCGGGCGAACCAGGGATGGAAACGGTCACGCAGCGCCAGCCATGTGGCCTCGCCGCTGGTCAGGATATGCGTGTAGAGGCGGTCCTGAACGCCCATGCGCCGCAGCATGGATTGCGCGGAAGCCGCGCGGCGCGGCGCGTTGGACAGCAGCAGAACCGGCCGGCCCGCCAAATGCTCCAGGCAGTGCAGGGCCCCGGGATAGGGCACGATCCCGTCATGCACCACACCCCAAAGATCGACGATGAACCCGTCATACGCGGCGGCAACCTCGCCCAGCCCGGCAATATGGCGCATCAGATATCGGCTCCCGTGGCATCGGCAACGCTGGCAAACCCCGCCTGCCCCATCGCGGTGAGAAGTTCCGCCTTGAGGCGGGCGATCAGCACGGGGCCTGCATAGGCGAACTCGGTATAGAGCTGCACCAGGCTGGCGCCGGCGCGCAGCTTGGCCAGCACGTCGGCACCCGTGCGCACGCCGCCGCAGCCGATCAGCGTGAGGCGGCCGGAGGCAAGTTTGGCGGCCTTGCGCAGCACGGCGGTGGAGCGTTCGAACAGCGGGGCGCCCGAGAGCCCCCCCACTTGCAGCGCGTTCAGCCCGCCCAGGCCGGCCGGGCGCGAGATGGTGGTATTGGCGATGATCAGGCCCGCGGCCCCGTAGGCGATCGCCGTCTCCACCACGGCCTGCAGGCCCGCATCCGACAGGTCCGGGGCGAGTTTCACCACCAGAGGGGGGCGGACGGGCACGGTATCGACGATCGCCTGCAGGATGCCGCGCAGCCGTGCCTCGCCTTGCAGGTCGCGCAGGCCGGGGGTGTTGGGGGAAGAGACGTTGATGGTGACGTAATCCGCGAACGGCGTGACGGCGGCGACCAGGGCGGGGTAGTCGCGCTCCGGATCGGCACCGTCTTTGTTGATACCGATATTGGCGCCGAACCGGGCGCCGCCGGCCTGGCCGGGGCGCCACGCGCCTTGCCCGGCAATGGCCTTCAGGCGGGCGATGTAGGCCTCGATGCCATCGTTGTTGAAGCCGAGCCGGTTGATCACGGCCCGGTGCTGCGGCAAGCGGAACAGGCGCGGCCGAGGATTGCCGGGCTGGGGGCGAAGGGTGACGGTGCCGGCTTCGACGCAGCCGAAACCGAGGCGCATCAGGGGCACCAGGGCCACGGCGTTCTTGTCGAACCCCGCGGCCAGCCCGATCGGGTTGCTGAAGGACAGGCCCATGGCGCGTACGGCCAGGGCCGGGTCGTCGGGCTGGCAAGATTGGCCGACGAGGCCGGCTGCGAGCGCGCGCAACGCCAGCGCATGGGCGCGTTCGGCATCCATCAGGCGAAGAAGCGGGGTCAGGCCCGAAGCCAAGCGCACACGATCGATCACGCGGCCTCTCCTGCCGCGTGGCGGCGGCCACAGCAAGCCCCGCCTTGCCACTGGCTTCCGCGGCGCGGAATCCTTATATAGATGACTCTCCCTTCCCCCCTCTGGAGTGATTCCTCGGCATGTCCGATAGCGCCGCGCCTGTGCCCAATTCCGATCCCCAAGGCCAGGCACCGGGACAGGACTACGATGCTGCCTCCATCTCCGTGCTGCGCGGTCTGGATGCGGTGCGTAAACGCCCTGGTATGTATATCGGCGACACGGATGATGGCTCCGGCCTGCATCACATGGCCTTCGAGATCATCGACAATGCGGTGGACGAGGCGCAGGCCGGGTATGCGAAACACGTATCACTCACGCTGAATGGCGATGGATCCGTCACCGTGCGGGATGACGGGCGCGGCATCCCCACGGATATGCATGCCGAGGAGGGTGTTTCCGCGGCCGAGGTGGTACTGACGCGGCTGCATGCGGGCGGCAAGTTCAACCAGAATTCCTACAAGGTGTCCGGCGGTCTGCATGGTGTGGGTGCGGCGGTGGTGAACGCGCTGTCCGAATGGATGGAAGTGCGTATCTGGCGGCAGGGGCTGGAGCATTTCATACGCTTCCAGCATGGCGATGCGGTGGGGCCGCTGGTGGTGGTTGGGCCATCGGACAAGCCGCAGGGCACGGAAGTGACATTCAAGCCGAGTGCCGGCACGTTCACCAAAGTTGAGTATGATTTCGCGATTCTCGAACGCCGGTTGCGCGAGCTGGCGTTTTTGAATTCCGGCTTGCGGATTGTGCTGCGCGATGAGCGGCACACGCCGCCGGCGCATGTGGATCTGTTCTATGAGGGTGGGTTGCGGGCCTTCGTGGAATATCTGGACCGGGCGAAGATTTCCGTGTTCACGCCCTGCATCAGCTCGATCACCGATGATGCGGCCAGTGGGATTCGGGTGGAATTCGCGCTCTCGTGGAACGATTCGTTTCATGAGACGATGCTCTGTTTCACGAACAATATCCCCCAGCGCGATGGTGGCGCGCATCTGGCGGGATTCCGCCAGGCGCTGACTCGGATCGTTGGCAAATATGCCGAGGGGATGGGCAAGAAGGATACGCTGGCGCTGGTCGGCGAGGATATGCGCGAGGGCATGACGGCGGTGCTNNCGAGGTGCAGCCGGTGGTGCAGGCCGCCGTGGCCGATGCGGTGAGCCACTGGTTCGAGACGCATCCGAAAGAGGCCAAGGGCATCATTCAGAAGGTGATGGATGCGGCAGCGGCCCGCGAGGCGGCGCGCAAGGCGCGCGATATGCGGCGCAAGAGCGTGCTTGATATCTCCACGCTGCCGGGAAAGCTAGCCGATTGCCAGGAGAAGGATCCGACGAAATCGGAAATTTTTCTCGTCGAGGGCGATAGCGCCGGCGGATCGGCCAAGGGCGGGCGCGATCGCAAGACGCAGGCGATTCTGCCACTGAAGGGCAAGATCCTGAATGTGGAACGCGCGCGGTTCGACCGCATGCTGGGCAGTGCCGAGATCGGCACGCTGATCACGGCACTGGGCACGGGCATAGGCCGCGGCGAGCCGGAACAAGGCGGCTTTGATGTAACAAAGCTGCGCTATCATCGCATCGTGATCATGACGGACGCGGATGTCGACGGTTCGCATATTCGCACGCTGCTGCTGACCTTCTTCTACCGGCAGATGCCGCAATTGATCGAGCGCGGGCATCTGTATATCGCGCAGCCGCCGCTGTACCGCGCCAAGCGCGGCAACGATGAGCGGTATCTGAAGAACGATCACGCGCTGGACGAGTATCTTCTGGACAAGGCTCTCGCCAATGCGGCGCTGACGCTGGCCGATGGGACGCGGCTGGAAGGGGCGGAGCTGGCGGCGGAGGCGCGGTTCCTGCGCGAGGCGCATGGGCAGTTGCGCGGGCTGGCGGAGAACCAGGTGCCGCTGGCGTTGCTGGAACAGGCTGCCATCGCCGGCGTGCTGACGCCTGATTCGGCCCGCGCACAGGCAGGGGCGCAGGATCTGGCGGCGCGGCTGGATGCGGTGGCGTCGCCCAACGAGCGCGGCTGGAAAGTGGCGGCGGACGGCAATTTGCTGCAGATGGCGCGCATCGTGCGCGGCGTGGCCGAACGCTACAGTTTTGACGCCGCCGCGTTGCGCAGCGCGGAGGCCCGCTGGCTGGCCGAACGCGCGGAGCGGCTGGCGAAGGCTTTTGGCACGCCCGCGCTGCTGAAGCTGGATAGCCAGGAGATCCCCGTAGCCGGCCCCGCCTCAGCGTTCGAGCGGATGCTGCTGCAAGGGCGGCGCGGCTTGGGGCTGCAGCGGTTCAAAGGCCTGGGCGAGATGAATGCGGACCAATTGTGGAAAACCACGCTCGATCCCGCGGCGCGCACGCTGCTGCAGGTGCGCGTGGGCGACATCGAGGAGGCGGGGCAGGTGTTTGCCACGCTGATGGGCGATGTGGTTGAGCCGCGGCGGGACTTTATTGTGGGCAATGCGCTGAAGGTGGCCAATCTGGACGTCTAGATCGGGCGATACTCCATCCGGATCAACGATCGATATCGCGTGTGCTTCAGATGGCAGTCCGACACAGCATATGACATAGAAATCACCGACGACCACGACGACCAAGGCTGCGATGAACCAGGACATGCTGATCCACCCGGGCGAAATCCTGAAGGAAGAGTTTCTCGATCCGCGGGGCCTGAATGCAAATCAGCTGGCCACCCGCCTCGGCATACCGCCAAATGCCATCACCGCTATCGTGAACTGTACCCGCGCTATCAGCGGGCCAATGTCAAAATTGCTCGGCCATGCCTTTGGCGTGCCGGATGCCTATTTTGCAAGCCTGCAACTCCGGTATGAGTTGGACATCGCGACGATTGAGGCGGGTCGGGACGAAAAAGCCGCGCAGAGGCTGCGCAAGGCCGATGCACTGGCGCGGGAACTGAGAGTGGGGTGAGGACAGGCGTTATTTCTTGAAAGAAAGACGCAAAGACCTTTACCCTTTGCATATTGCACCGGAGAGAACCATGTGCCTGCCCGAATGGGATATCCCGCAGACAGGGCGCGAGCGGATGATCGTGCCGGCGGCGGTGGGGTTGCGCGGCACGGGGGTAGAAGATCCGGAACCCGCAATGCTGGCGCGGCTGGATGCCCGGCACGTGATGATGATGGGCGATAACCCCGCCCTGCCCCGCATGCCGGCCAAGCCGACACTGATGGATTTCTTCCGGCTGCGCTTCTCCGACATCGTCATCCGGCACCTGCTGACGAGTGCCGCGCGCGCCATGGAAGCGGGGCAGAGCGAGACGGTGGTGCTGGCCTGCCTGCTGCACGACATTTCCAATGGCTGCCTGATCCGCACCGATCATGGCTATTGGGGCGCGCAAATGATCGCGCCTTACGTGAGCGAGGAAGTGGCCTGGGCGGTGCAATACCACCAGGCGCTGCGGTATTTCGCAGATGAAGCCGCAGGGTATCAGTATCCGGAAAGCTATGTACGGTTTTTCGGCGCGGATTACGTGCCGCCGGCCTATATCGAGCGGGATGCGGCGTATGCGCGCGGGCATCGCTGGTACATGACCTCACGCCTGGTGACCCTGTACGACATCTACTTTTTCCAGGACACGCCGGTGCCGGACCCGGAGATCTTCACCGACCTGATCGGGCGGAATTTCAAAATCCCGGAGGAAGGACTGGGTTTCGACAGTTCGGCCTCGGCGCATATGTGGCGCACCGCCATCTGGCCAAATAATTTTCTGTGATCCGCGGCACCTGCTTGGCGTGGGCAGCAGCCGCGCGTGGAACCTCAAGGGGCAGGGGCGGCTTAGGGGAGGCACACATCCGATTAGAGGGCTCATCTCATGCACATCGTTGGGAACCGGCGGCTGCTTGCACCCAGGCACAGGGTTTGGGAGGCGCTGCAAAACAGCAACGTGCTGACGACATGCTTGCCCGGTGGAGGCACCGTCTCCGTATTGGGCAGTGAGATCACGCTGGGCGCACCGGTGAATGAGCAACTGCGCATTGTGCGCGCGGAGCCCGATATCTGGCTGGCCATGGAAGCCGACGGCGGACGCGGCGATGTGCGTCTGGCTGATGATGGTCCCTTGGCGACCCTGCTGGCCTACGATCTGGAGAGTAGCACAGGAGATGAAGCGCGGGCGCGGGCGCAGATAGACCGGTTCCTTGACGCGTTCGAGAATGAGATTGCAGGGCCACCGGAAGTGGCCGTCCTCGGCCTGCCATCCGTGCTGGAGCACAATCTGGAGCCCCAGCCTGTTGCGGCCAGCACGGGGGCGAAGCGGCATGCGCTTGCAGCTGTGCCGCGCGTTTTCTGGGCCGGTGCTGCGGTGTTCCTGGTGATTTGCGTCTTCATCCTTCGTGACTATCTGTGATGCGGTCGGTCGCATTCGTGGAGATCAACATGCCAAGACATTCGATGATGATGGCTGCGCTGGCTTCCATGGCGTGCATGGGGTTAGCCGCGCCCGCCGTCGCGCAATCGGCAAGTGCCACGGTGCAGGCGCCGCAGCCGGATGTTCGGCTGCAGACGGTGCCGCAGATGCAGGCCCAGGCGCCGGCCTATGAAGGCCCATCCTTCACCGTGCTGGGCGTTCCCACGCACCTCTCCGCGCCGGTTTCGCCGCCGTATGCGGCGGCGGCTTATGACGATCTGGGCGGGCAGCCACAGACTGGTGCCGACGTGATCATGGCGCAAACCCACCAGGACCAGGTTCTGGACTGGCATTACAACCAGTAACCGCCCACCCGCCACGTCAGAGAAGAATGACTCAACCACGAAGGTGGTTATCTTTCTTCCTTGGTGCCGTGCGGGCGGCCAAGTGCCGCCCACCCTGCTGCGGCCGTGACCTTGTGGCCAGACATGGGTCGGACAAGCGTATTTCAGGTGCAGACCTGATTTCGCCCGGCGGCCTTGGCGCGGTAAAGCGCGCGATCTGCTGTTTCCACCAACTGCCTGGCGTCGAACCCTGTGCCGGAGGCGAACGCCAGGCCCGCGCTGATGGTGACGTATCCGGCAGCGGTGCCGGGGTTGCCATAATCGAGCGCCCGCACCGCCTTTCGCAGCCGCTCGACCAACTGGGTTGCCGCCTTGACATCGGTTTGGGTGAGAATGAGCACGAATTCCTCGCCGCCATAGCGGGCCACGAAATCGCTGGCGGCGCGCAGATTCTCGCGCAACGTGCCGGCGACCAGCTGGAGGCAACGATCGCCCTCGAGATGACCGAGCCGGTCATTGAGTTGCTTGAAGTTGTCGATATCGATGATGCAGACGGCAAGCGGCAGGTAGAGAATGGGGTTGGCCTGCATGGCGGCCATTCTCGCATCGAAGAAATGCCGGTTGGGCACATTTGTCAGCCGGTCGGTATTGGCAAGTCTGGCCAGATTGGTATTGAGATCCGCCATTTCGGAGGAGCGCAGTTCGTCGCGAAGCTGCAACAGAAACATCCGCGCGGCGTAGAGATTTTGCACCCGGCGTGCGTTGACCATGCCGGCGGTGGTAACGGTGAGAAACACCAGCAATAGGAGTTTTTCCGGCATGCCGGGCAGTACCGAGAGCATCGTAAAGACGGCCACGCAAATCGTGGCGAAGGCGGCGATGCCGAGGGTGACGGGAAATCCGATGTCCAGATAGGTGATGGAACTCCACACCAGCGCCATGGACATGATCATATAGATCAGAAACGCCGTGGCCTCACCGCTCGCATAGCCGGTGGCCAGAGAGAGAAACAGGGTGAGCGTCACCGGGAAACTGATCACGCTGTCTCCAGCCCGGTCCAGCAGCCGGCGGCGGATGATCTGGGCGGTCGCCAGAAACGCCAGGGTGACCGCGATGCTGCTGTACATGGCAAACGCGGAGCGGCCCGCCGGCACCGACGCCCAGCCAATGAACAGCGAGATGAGGCCGAAGCCAGCCACCCAATTGCACCACGAGGAGAGCACGCGGCGCCGGCGCGCGGCGGCGCGCGCATTGAAGATCGCGCGCAGGGAGGCGGGCACGCGCAGCCTGGACAGGCGCGTGGCGATCAGGGCGTCAACCTCATCCCGCAACAGAGACGCGCTGCTGGAGATCGGCGGGGGGCTGCCCGGCGAAGGATCGTCCAGGATCGTCGGATCATCCATGACTATCTGTTGGCCTTGCGACACCGAGTTTGGCGGCGTTGCCGCAGCCGGCCATTATCTTAGTGGGCCAAGATCACTAAACTGTTGTCACTTCGTGGCGGCCCGCCTCAGCCTACAGGCAACGCCCCGGTACAGGTGCCGTTGCCGGCACACAGTAAAAGTGTTTTGGTCCTTTGTTTAAAAAACTCTTTTTTTCTTCTAGCAGCAGCGCATTCGCCCCGCCCCGTATCGGGTCGCCTGACGTTCCCGGAAAAAGTCTTCTCGGGTCATCAGTTTCCCCTCGGGGTGGGTGCTGGCCATGTGGGCGGCGTAGATGTCGTAGTCGGGCAGGCCAACCATAGCGTCGGCGGCCGCGGCGGCGCGGCGGGCGATGGCGGCCAGATCGAAGCTTTGGCCGAAGCAGCGGCAGATCATTGGGCGGCGACCTCCCCGCGGGATTCGTGGGTGGTGATGCGGCCGATAGCCAGCGCGCGGACTGAAGAGACCGCGCCGGCGCCGAGCATGAGCACCACCACCGACATGAACAGGGCAGTGAGGCCGCAATCCACATAATCGTTGGTGAGCACCTGGTGCATGTCGGCCACCGATTTCGCGGGTGCCAGTATCCGGCCGTCGGCCAACGCCGCGGAAAATTTGCCGGCATGCGCGAGAAAGCCGATGGCCGGTGTGGGCGAGAATATCTTCTCCCACCCCGCCGTGAGCGTGCACACGGCGAGCCATGCGGCTGGGACGACGGCCACGGCGGCGGTGCGCTGGCGTTTCATCTTGAACAGCACGACCGCCCCGAGGGTGAGAGCGATGGCGGCGAGCATCTGGTTGGAGATGCCGAACAGCGGCCACAGCGTGTTGATGCCGCCCAGCGGATCGACCACGCCCTGGTAGAGGAAGTACCCCCAGGCGCATACGGCCAGCCCGGTTGCGCCGATATTGGCGGCCCAATTGTCCGTGCGGCGGAAGGCCGGGTGCGCCTGGCCCGCCAGATCCTGGATCATGAAGCGCGCGACGCGCGTGCCGGCATCCAGCGTGGTGAGGATGAAGAGCGCCTCGAACAGGATGGCGAAATGGTACCAGAAGGCCATCAGGCCGCGGCCGCCGATGACGCCGGACAGGATTTGCGACATGCCGACGGCCAATGTGGGCGCACCGCCGGCGCGCGAGAGGATGGTGGCCTCGCCGACATCATGCGCAATCTGGGTGAGGGCATCGGGGGTGATGGCGAAGCCCCAGGAGGAGATTTTGGCGGCGGCGGTCTCCGCAGTGGTGCCGATCATCGCCGCCGGCGCGTTCATGGCGAAATAGGCGCCGGGCTGCAGCACGCTGGCGGCGATCAGCGCCATGATGGCGACGGCGGANNAGCGCGTGGAAACCGCTGACGGAGCCGCAGGCGATAGTGATGAACAGGAAAGGGAACAGCGAGCCGGCGAAGACCGGCCCTGTGCCGTCGATGAAGCGGGAGATGGCGGGCATGCGCAGTTCCGGCATAACAATAAAAATGCCGATGGCGAGCGCGCAGATGGTGCCGATCTTAAGGAAGGTCGAGAGATAGTCGCGCGGGGCGAGGATGAGCCAGACGGGCAGCACGCTGGCGACAAAACCGTAGCCGATCAGCAGGAACGCCCAGGTGGCACCGGAGAAGGTGAAGCGGGCGGCCCAGACGGGGTCGGCAGCAACCGCGCCGCCTGCCCAGATGGCGCCCATCAGCAGCGCGAAGCCGATGCCGGACATCTCCAAAACACGGTGCGGGCGCAGGAAGCGGCTGTAGCACCCCATCAGCACGGCGATCGGCACGGTGGCGAACACGGTGAAGGATCCCCAGGGGGAATTGGCCAGCGCCTTCACCACGATCAGGGCGAGCACGGCGAGCAGGATCACCATGATGGCAAGGACGCCGATGCTGGCGACGATGCCGGCGAAGGGGCCCATTTCCGTGCGGATCATGTCGCCCAGCGAGCGGCCGTCGCGGCGGACGGAGAGGAACAGCATCAGGAAATCCTGCACCGCGCCGGCGAAGACGACGCCGACCAGGATCCATAGCGTGCCGGGCAGGAAGCCCATCTGGGCGGCGAGCACGGGGCCGACGAGCGGGCCGGCGCCGGCGATGGCGGCGAAATGGTGGCCGAAGAGCACGTATTTGTTGGTGGGGACGTAATCCAGCCCATCGTTGCGCGTGTAGGCGGGGGTGCGGCGCGCGGGATCCAGGCGCAGCACGCGCGTGGCCAGGAACAGGCTGTAGAAGCGGTAGGCGATGGCATAGACGCACAGGGCGGCCACGACCAGCCAGAGCGCGTTGACGGTCTCGCCGCGGTCGATCGCGAGAACGGCAAGGCTGGCGGCGCCGAGGATGGCGACGAGCGCCCAGATAAACTTCATTAGGGGGTGCTCCCTGAGGGACGGGTTTGTTGGGGCCTGCGCCCGGTGGGGTTTAGGGGGTTTTAGCATGACGGACGCGGAGAAGAAGAGCCGCGGGTGAATTGTGGTGTGGCGCGCCGCCGCCCTATGGTCGGATATGAAACGGTTGGTGGGGGCCGGACATGTCGAGCGCTGCCCGTTCGTTTTATGCCAGGCTGGTGACGGGCATGGGGGATGCGCCTGATCCCGCGATCCTGGGCGCCTTCGAGGCGGTGGACCGGGCGGCGTTCGTGGGGCCTGGGCCGTGGAAGATCTATACGGCTGCGGGGTATATCGACACACCGAACGCGGATGAGGCGTTCATCTACCAGGACGTGCTCGTGGGGCTGGCGCCGGAGCGGCGAATCAATAACGGCCAGCCGAGCCTGCATGCGCGCTGTCTGGCGGCCGCCAATCCCCGGCCAGGCGAGCGCGTGCTGCATGTGGGCGCGGGCACCGGATACTATAGCGCGATATTGGCCCGGCTGGTTGGCCCCGAAGGGCATGTGGATGCCTACGAGATCGAGCCCGATCTGGCGGCCACGGCGGCGGCGAACCTTGCGGGCCTGGCCTGGGTGAAGCTGCATGCGGCATCCGCCTTGGAAGGCGCGTTGCCGGTGGCCGATGTGATCTATGTGAATGCGGGGGCGTCGCATCCCCCCGCGTGCTGGCTGGATGCGCTGCGCCCGGGCGGCAGGCTGCTGTTTCCGCTGACCGCCGAAAGCGGCAATGGCATGATGATGCTGGTGACCCGGACGGCGGAGCAGGCCTATGCGGCGCGCGTGGTGTGCGGGGCGATGTTCATCCCCTGTATCGGTGCGCGCGGCGAGGATGAGTCCGCGGCGCTGATGCAGGCCATGTCCAAGGGCGGGCATATGGCGGTCCGGTCCTTGCAACGCACGGGGCAAGGTGCGGGCGAGCCGGATGAGACGGCCTGGCTGAGCGGCGACGGGTGGTGGTTTTCCAGGCGGCCGGCGTGATGGCGGCTTTTGCTGCGCGGCGCGCTACCAGCCGCGACCCTGATGCGTTATGCTCAGGTCATGGTCCATCCCGCACCGCTCATCGATGACGAAGAAGAGGCCCAGGCCCTGGCCGCGGCGATCGCCGAGTCCGACGCCGATCCACGCACGGCGCCCCATGGCGAGGTCCGGGCTTGGCTGCTGCGTCTCGCCAACGGCGAGTTCGACGCTCCGCCGCCTGAACCGCGCTAAGAACCTTGGCCGTCGCTTGGCGTGCTCGCGCGCTAGCCGATATCGGCCGTATCGTCCGTTACATCGCGACTGACAATCCGATCGCAGCCCGGCGCGTCGGCCGCGAATTGCTGCTCGCGGGCGACAGCCTGGTGACTTTCCCGCGCCGCGGCCGGCCGGGACGGCAGGCCGGCACGCGCGAACTGGTGGCCTTGCCGCCCTACATCATCGTCTACCGGATCGCTGGCGACGACACGGTGACCATCCTGCGCATTTGGCACGCCGCCCAGCATCGCCACGGCTCACTTTAGCGGCTGATTTCGCTTGCCGGCCTCGGGTCGGCACGCCAACGTCGCATCAGCGACTTTACGAGCTGTGGCGGGGGAGTATCGGTGGCGGAGCGCCTCAAGAGACTGAAATGCCGAAAGAAAGTGGCTTTGGCAACCGGCGGCCCGGTCCTTGCCTCGCACCGGCAAGCCGGATGAGGGGGCAGCGCCGAGCGGCGGCTGAGTGTGGTGCGCGAAGCATCCGGCGTGGTGGGCGTTTTGAAGTATAGGTTAAGAACGGGGTGCCGATGAACGACGCGCAACTTCAAATGGCCCCGGACGAGCGCTCCGAGTTCGGACTATATTGGCCGATTTTGTTTGCCGCGACCGTGGGGGTGGGGCTCGGGACCACGGGGCTGATGTTTTATGGGTTCGGGCAGTTCGTGGGGCCGCTCGCGGCGGATCTGCACTGGTCGCGCGGAGCGATTTCCGGCGGGATGCTCAGCTATAGCGCGGGCACGGTGCTGG
>PKZM01000214.1 GCA_003133065.1 Acetobacteraceae bacterium | reverse complement strand
TTCGAATACGTCATGCTCCGCGGCATCAACGACAGCGAGGCCGAGGCGCGCGAACTGGTGCGCCTGATCGCCGGCATCCCCGCCAAGGTGAACCTGATCCCGTTCAACCCCTGGCCCGGCAGCACGTACGAACCCAGCAGCGGCAACGCGCTGCACCGCTTCGCCCGCATCGTCACGCAAGCCGGCTTCGCCTCGCCGATCCGCACGCCGCGGGGGCGGGATATCCTGGCGGCGTGTGGGCAGTTGAAGACTCAGAGTCAGAAAAGGAAGTAAGGCCTTCTTTTCTGAAGAAAAGAAGCAAAAGACTTTTATGTTTTGGCGCGCGCGCCAAAGATCGCAGAACCAACCCTCACATGCGTCGCGCCCAACCGGATCGCGGTTTCAAAGTCGCCGGACATGCCCATCGATAGCCACGCAAGCCCATGCGCCTCCCCCATGGCAGCCAGCGCCCGGAAATAGGGCGCGGGGTCCTCGCCGGCCGGGGGAATGCACATCAACCCGCGCAATTTCTCGCCGAACCGGGCCCGACACCCCCGGATGAACCCGTCCGCCGCATCGAGCGGCACCCCCGATTTTTGCGCCTCATCGCCGATATTCACCTGCACCAGCAGATCCGGCAGCCGCCCGGCCCTATCCGCCGCCGCCGCAATGGCATCGGCCAGCTTCGGCCGGTCCAGGCTCTCGATCACATCGGCAATGCGCACCGCATCATCCGCCTTGTTCGTCTGCAAGCCGCCGATCAGATGCAACCGCACCCCCGGCGCCGCCACCCGAACCCCGGCGAACTTGCCCGCCGCCTCCTGCACCCGGTTCTCGCCGAAAACCATCTGCCCGCCCGCCACCGCGGCCCGCACGGCTGCCTCCGGATGCGTCTTGCTCACCGCAACCAGCGTCACATCCCCAACCGGGCGCCCCGCCGCCCGCGCCGCCGCCACCATGCGCGCCCGAACCGCCGCCAGCCCCGCCGCCACGTCACTGAAGCTCTCATTCATGGATCGAAGGCTGGTGGCCGCCGCGCGTGCGGTCAAGCCGCACCGCCATCGCCGCCATCGCCGCACTCTCCCTTGGCGAGGCCCCCATCAACGGCTAGAGAAGCCACAGCGATTGCGCCAGCGCCCGAATTTTCAGGATACCATGCCCCTTTCCCCCTCCGCTGCCGCCCCTCTTGCGCGTGTGCGCACCCTTCTGCAGGCCGCCCTGCCTGTTCTGCTCTGCGCCGCCCTGGCCGCCTGCGGCATGTTCGGGGGCCATAGCGACCCCGGCAGCGTCACGCCCGTCTCCGATGCCGGGTACACGGACCCCAACGTCGCCTCCCCGCCCGCAATCGTGCCGGGCACCAAGCAGTCCAACACTCAGCAGGAAGCCGGCGCCAGCCTGCAGGTGAACAAATACCTCTGGCGCGGCGCGCTGGAGACCCTCGGCTTCATGCCCTTCGCCTCGGCTGATCCGTTCGGCGGCGTCATCGTCACCGAGTGGTATTCCCCAAATCCCGGCTCCAGCGAACGCTTCAAGGCCACCTGCTACGTGCTTGGCCGCGAACTGCGGTCCGACGGCGTGCACGTGACCATCTTCCGCCAGGTGCGCGATGGCGGCCAGTGGACCGACGCGGCCCCGAACCCCTCCACGGCCACCGATATCGAAAACAAGATTCTTGCGCGCGCGCGTGAGCTTCGCGCGCAATCGGCGGGATAAAGAAAGATAAGGTCTTCTTTTCTGTAGAAAAGAAGCAAAAGACTTTTATCCGGCTGGCGCGGAGTCTCCGGAAGCGTACACCAACGCATAAAAGTTCTTTGCTTCTTTCTTTCAAGAAAGAAGTCCTTTCTTACTTGGATGCGGCATGACCCCGGCAAACAAAAAGCGCCGCGCACCCGACATGCAAGCCAAGACGATCCCCCTGCAGGATCGTTCCCGGCAGACCTACGAATCCATCCTGGCTGCGGCCGCGGCGCTGCTGGAGGAAGTAGGTGTCGAACGGCTGTCCACCAATCTGATCTGCAAGCGCGCGCATCTGACGCCCCCCGCGCTGTATCGTTACTTCCCCAACAAATACGCCCTGCTTCGCGAGCTCGGCTCCCGCCTGATGCAGGCGCAGGACGACGCGGTATTCGCGTGGATCGACTCGGGCGGCCTGGATACGTCGACGCCGGAGGAGGCGTTCCGCAGCAACCTCGCCATCCAGACCCGCGTGACGGACATTACGCGGGCGCAGCCCGGCGCCCTGTGGATCCTGCGGGCATTGCGGGCCGTGCCCACCTTGCGCGCCGTGCGGGTGGAATCCCGCGGCCGCGTGGCGGATCGCCTGCTGGCGGCGCTAAGCCTGCGCTACCCCAACGCTGCGGAAGCGGAGCTGCGGCGCACGGTGCGCCTCAATCTGGAGCTCGCGATCGCTGTCACAGAGCTGGTTTTGGAGGAACCCGATCAGGAGCCGGACGAGATCAGCGCCGATTTCAGCCGCCTGATCGTAGGCTATTACGCCCGGTTTTCCGACGCCTAACTCCAATCAGCCGGTGAGACTGAGGCTTCAAGGTGGCGCCCGTCATATAAGCTCTGAGGACTTTCGGCATCAGCAGAGGGATACGGAGACCGCCTGACCTTGCTTGCCCAATTTCGCCTTGCACCATTCGATAGCCTTCACTACCGTTCCAGAAGCCTAGCGGAGGGGGACATCCATGGCAACGTATCGATACGGCTCGGCAGGCTGGTTCAGCATCTACCTCGCCGGCGCCGCAGCCATAACCGCGGGCCCGCTGCACGCGCAAACCCCGCCCGCCTCCGGCCAGATCGAGAACGTTACCGTGACGGCGCAAAAGCGCAGCCAGAAGGTGCAGGATATCCCGATCACCATCAACGTGCTGGATGCCAAGAAAATACAGCAGCTGGATATCCAGAGCAGCGATCAGCTCGATGGCCTGGTGCCGGCACTGGAAATCGGCATGCCCTCGGGCAAGGGTAACCAGCCGCTCATCAGCATCCGTGGCGTTGGTCTGAACGATACCAACACCAACAACGCCGGCCCCAACGGCGTGTATGTGGACGAGGTCTACGAAGCGACCCCCGCCGGCCAAACCTTTCAAACCTTCGATCTGGCGCGCGTGGAAGTTCTCAAAGGCCCCCAGGGCACCTTATACGGCCGCAACACCACCGGCGGCGCCATCGACTACGTCACCAACAAACCCACCGACGAATTCTCCGCCTCCGAGGACGTGCAATACGGCTCCTGGAACACGGTCAACTCGCAAACGATCATCAACGGCCAGCTTGCTCCGCATATCGATGCCCGCGCCGCCGTGGTTTATGATTATTCCAACGGCTATTTCTCGGATCTGACCGACGGCAACAAAACCAACGGCGACAACAGCATCGCCTTCCGCACCCAGGTAAAGGCGGACGTGACCGACGATTTCACCCTGCTGTTCAATTTCCACGGCGGCAACGTCAACCGCCGCCCGGACGAATACAAGAACGTAGGCGAACTGAATGGCCCATTCGGCACCATGTGTGCCAACGATCAGATCCTCGCCGGCGATTGCACGGACGCACTCGGCTACAAGGCGCCCTCCAGCTTCTACAAAGGGTTCTACGATCGCAACAGCAACCTCTACATCAACGCCATCGGCGGATCGGTCCGGGCGGACTGGCAGCTCGATGGCATCGCGCTGACCTCGCTGACCGCCTACGAGGCCAGCCACAAGCTGCATCCCGAGGATTCCGACGCCGATCCCTATCAGTTGCTGGAAATCAATTACGGCGTGAAATCCACCGACATCACGCAGGAATTCCACGCCTCCGGCGGCGGCGCGAACTATCACTGGCTCGCCGGCCTGTATGGCCTGGTCGAACATCTCCAGCAGAACCAGCCGATTTCCATCTTCGCCGATGTCGATCAGGTGTTCGGCGCCCCGGGCGCCGGCGACGGTTTTGCCGAATATGCCCGCACGCTGAACGGCCAGTTCACCGAATCCACCGCCGTGTTCGGCCAGGGCGATGTGGAGCTTTTCCCCGGCGCCCGGCTCACCCTCGGCGGCCGACTCACCTACGAGCACAAGACCTTCGACGCGTTTTCCGAAGCCTCCTTCGAAACCAACGGCGCCTTTCCGGCCGAAACACCGCTCTACAATCTGGGCGAAAACCTGGCCAACCGCGGCGCCTCCTACAAGGCATCGTTCGACTACAAGCTGACCAAAACGATCCTCGCCTATGCCGGGATTTCCACCGGCTTCAAGAGCGGCGGCTTCAACGGCGGCTTCCTCGCCAACGATGTGCCCGAGGCGCTGGTTCAATTGCGCCCGATCAAGCCGGAATACCTCACCGATTACGAGGTGGGCGAAAAGGCCGATTTCCTCGATAACCGGCTGCGCGTGAACACCGCCGCTTTCTATTACAGCTACCGCGATCTGCAGACCTACAACATCATCCAGTCACCCCTGGCCAGCACCGGCGAATCGCTGCCGTTGAGCGTTCTCACCAATGCCCCCACCGCCACCATCAAGGGCGCCGAATTCGAGCTTGATGCGGCACCGGTGAACAATCTCGATACCAGCATCACCGTCAGCTACGTCGATGCGTATCTCGGCCAGTTCGTCTCCGGCGCCGGCAGCGGCCCGCCGCAAGTGCTCACCGGCAAGGAGCTGCCCAATTCGCCCCGATTCACAATTATCCTTCAGGGCGACTACAAGGTTCCGCTTCAAACCGGCGGCGTGGATATCTTCGCCAGCCTGAACTACCGCAGCCACCAGTTCTTCGAATCCGACAACAACCCGCTGGTGGCTCAGAACGGCTACTGGATTCTCAACGCGCGGGTTTCCTACACCACCGCCAGCAAGAAGTGGGAAATCGCGGCCATCGGCAAGAACCTCACGGGGCAGCAATATCTGAATTTCTCCAATGATCTCACCAGCGGGTTTGGCGAGCTGGAGGAGATTGTGGGGCCGCCGCGGTATGTGGGCGGGGAGCTGATTTATCATTACTAAAGAAAGATGTTCTTTTTTGANNAAACTTTTGCTTGTGCTGTCGCGGACTCGCCGGAAGCGCGCGCTATAGGTTAAAAGTTTTTTGCTTCTTTTTTTCAAAAAAGAAGATTCTTCCTTCTCTTGGGATCTCGCCTCATGTCCCCCACCCCCCGCGAGCTCTCCGCCGGCCTCTTCACCGGCTCCATCGCCCTGCTCATGCTGGGCCTCCAGCCTCTCCTCCTCGGCGCCCTCGCCGATGAATCCCGTCTCGATGAAGCCGGCATCGGTGCGGCCGCCACTGCGGAGCTTCTGGCGCTCGGCCTCACCACCGGGCTTCTCGCGGGTTTCGTCCCGCCCACCCGCCTCAAGCTGGTCAACATCGTCGGCGCGGTCTCGCTGGCCGGCTGCAACATCTGGGGCTGCTTTGCCGCCGGCGCCTGGTTTGCCGCCTCGCGCGGCGCCGCCGGCATCGCATCCGGCCTGCTGATGTGGGTTGCCGTGGTTCTGATCACCCGGGCGGCGCGGCCGGAGCGTGTCGCCGGCATCTTCCTCACCGTGCAGACCCTCGCCCAGGCGGGGCTGGCGGCCATTCTCCCGCTCACGCTGATGCCGCGCATGGGCGCCAATGGCGGCCTGGCCACACTGGCCGCTTTTGGGCTCTGCGCCGCGCTCGCCTCCATCTGGCTGCCCTCGCGGCTGGCCGTTCTGGGCAAGCCCGAGGGCGGGCATGGAAACCTGCCGGCCGGCAGCTTGATCGGCCTGGGCGCGGTGTTTTTCACGATGGCCGGCGTTGTGGGCTTGTGGATTTTTGTCGAACAGCTCGGCGCCACGCCGCGGATCGGCGCACGCGCCGCCAGCCTGGCTGTCGCGCTCGCGCTGGCCGCCCAGGTCGCCGGCAGCTCGGTCGCCACATTCCTCAGCAGCCGCCTACCCCCGCGGCCGATCCTGATCGCCACCGGATTGCTCAACATCGGCGCGGTCGCCGTGCTGGGCCAGGCCATCGGCGCCCCGCTCTACCTTGCCAGCGTCTTGCTGTTCGGCTTCCTGTGGCTGTTCGCCATGCCGTTCCAGACCCGCCTGCTGATCGATCTGGACCCCACGCGCAGGGCCGCCATGCTGCTCTCCGCCGCCCAGGCCCTCGGCAGCGCCGCCGGCCCCATCGCCACCTCCGCCTTCGCCACCAAATCCTCTCTCGGCGGCGCGCTCGTGGCCGATGCGGTGTTGTTTGGG